>NZ_DJDN01000009.1:0-16512 GCF_002431095.1 Pantoea sp. UBA5923
GGCTTATGGTGGCCGTCGCGATTAAACGCTAAAAAAGAGGCGCGACTCTGGTTGTGCGGCGGCTTCTGCTGCAGAATCGGCGTCAGTTGAAAAAGGGACAATCAGATGGCGCGCACTCACACTATCGTAACGCTGGCCAGACGAGCCGCTATCGGCATAGCCGTTCTGCTGCTGGTTTTTTTCATCGGTCGGATTTATCAGTCGGAGCAGGGGCCGCCGCTGCATCTCTGGCACAGCTGGGTTGCTGATGAGATGACGCCCGCTGAGATGGACAGCGCCAGCTTTGCCGATTACCAGCGGCAGGAAGATCGCATCTTTCAGGATATGACAGTTAACCTTAACGATGCGCTGGGCGAGAGTGATAAAAATGCCCTGAACCGCTTTTATCCAGGCAGCGCAGTCTATCCGGCGCATTTCCAGACCGACTGGAATCGTTCGTTTGTTCTGATGCCCAAAAGTGAAATTCGCGGCGCGGTAGTGCTGCTGCATGGCCTTACCGATTCACCCTATAGCGTGCGCTATCTCGCAGAAGATTATCGGCAGCGTGGGTTTGTCGCCGTTGCGCCGCGTCTTCCGGGACATGGTACCGCGCCGGGATCGCTGACGGCGGTAAGCTGGCAGAGCTGGATGGCGGCGACCCGGCTGGCTGTGCGGGAAGCGACCCGCCTGGCGGGAGCGCAACGGCCGCTTCATCTGGTGGGCTACTCAAACGGCGGCGCGCTGGCGATGAAGTATGCTCTGGATAGCCTGAGCGATCGCCAGCTGCGCGCGCCGCAGCAGATCGTTTTGCTGTCGCCGATGATCGGCGTTACCGGCTACGCCCGCTTTGCCGGGATTGCAGGCTGGCCCGCGCTGTTTCCCGCCTTTGCCAGAACGGCCTGGCTTAATGTTCTCCCTGAGTATAACCCTTTTAAATATAACTCTTTTCCCGTCAACGCCGCGCGTCAGTCCTGGCTGCTGACGCAGTCGTTGCAGACGCAAATTGCGCAGGCGTCAAAGCGTGGGCAGCTTGCCGCGCTTGCGCCTGTGCTTACCTTTCAGTCGGTCATGGATGCCACGGTCAGCACCCGCGCGGTTGTCGATGCGCTCTATCGCTATCTGCCGCGCAATGGCAGCGCGCTGGTGATCTTCGATATCAACCAGGCCGCTAATATGAGCGCGTTATTCCGCGCGCCTCTCACTACGGCGGTCAATCGTCTGCTGCCTGCCGCGCCGCGCGCCTGGCGTAGCGTGGTGATAACTAACCGGACGCCTGACACTTACGAGACGGTGGCGCGCACACTCCCGGCGGGTGAGGTGGCAGAGCGGGCAGAACCGTTAAGCCTGTCATGGCCGCAGGATATGTTCTCTTTGTCGCATATTGCTGTGCCTTTCCCTTTGAGCGACTCGCTCTATGGCGAACAGCCCGACGAACCGAACCGCTATGGCATCTCGCTGGGCATTATCTCGCTGCGCGGAGAAACCGACAGCCTGACGGTAGGGCCGGAGACCTTTATGCGGGCTACTTCTAACCCATTTTTCAGCGACATGATGGCGCGCGTAAATGCGCATATTGCCTGCAGCAGCGCGGCGGATTACCTCGCCTGTATCGGCCGGTAACGAGCGGCGAGCCATCCGCCAGACAAAAAAGCCCGCGCAAGGCGGGCAGCAGAGAGTGTCTTTAGATTCTTGATTTCGTAGGCAACACGTTGCTGTGTGTTACTGCTTAAGCATAGCGTAACGGGGCCTGTTTTCGCTGTGAGGGGCCCAACGTTCTGCCGATATCTCTGAAAGGCAACAACAGAGGCAGGTTAAAAAAAGCGTTTATACTCATCATTCTGCTGGTTCGCTGAGGACGTTTTGATGAAGCAAGATGAGATCTTTCTGTCCGATTTAACGCGCATTTTTATAGGGCAGACGCCGCCCATTTTTTTACTGGAAGTTGTTGGCCGCGCCATTCTGTTTTTTGTGCTGATTATTCTCGCTATGCGTCTGCTGGGCAGGCGCGTCGCCTCGCAATATACGCTGATTGAACTTTCAGCCGTGATCGCGCTGGCAGGCACCATCGGGGTTCCGCTGCTGGATGAAAAACGCGGCCTGCTGCCACCGTTGCTGATCGTGGGCGGCATCGTCGCGTTGCAGCATCTTCTCGGCATGCTCAGCGTGCGTAACCGTCGCCTGGATCTGCTTTTAACGGGACGCGCCAGCGTGGCGCTGAGCGAAGGCCGGCTCGATCTTGATTCGTTGCAGTCCACCGCGCTGTCGCGTGAAAAACTTTTTTCGCTGCTGCGCGGACGCGGCGTGCAGCAGTTAGGTCAGCTAAGCCGGGTCTATATTGAGCCTTCGGGCGCCCTGACGCTGGTATGGAGCGATACGCCGGGTGCCGGTCTGGCTATTGTTCCTGAAAGGGACAGCGACCTGCGCGAGGCGATGCGTGACAGCGAACACTGCGTCTGCACGCGCTGCGGCCAGCTTGAACGCGCGGGATTTGAGGAAAACTGTCGCAGCTGCGAAGCCAGGCAGTGGGCGCCCGCATCCATTACGCTGGAGGACTGACCGTTTATGGAGATGCTGCATAAGTGGCTGATTGGCGAAGCACCCTGGAGCTTTGCTTTCGAAGTGCTGCTGCGTTTTGTCATTATCTATCTGGCGCTGCTGATTGTGCTGCGGCTTATGGGACGCCGGTTTGCCGGTCAGCTCAGCATTGTAGAGCTGGCGATTATGGTGATGCTGGGCGCCGCCATCGGCGCGCCGCTGCAAACCCCGGAAAAGGGCATTCTGCCGACGGTCGTGCTGCTGGTAACGCTGGTGGGCTGCTTTCGCCTGCTCTCCTGGCTCACTTTTCGCTCGCATAAGATGGAGATCCTCAGTCAGGGCGATGCCACGATGCTGGTGCAGGACGGCAG
This sequence comes from Pantoea sp. UBA5923, assembly GCF_002431095.1. Taxonomy (NCBI): domain Bacteria; kingdom Pseudomonadati; phylum Pseudomonadota; class Gammaproteobacteria; order Enterobacterales; family Erwiniaceae; genus Pantoea; species Pantoea sp. UBA5923. The sequence continues at coordinate 2,886 of NZ_DJDN01000009.1, forward strand.
GCTGGCGCAGGAGCATTTACGTCACGCGGAGCTTTCCCGCGCGCGCATTTTTTCCGAACTGCGCGCGCTGGATATTCAGCATCTCGGCGAAGTGCGGCGCGCCTGGCTGGAGCCATCCGGACGCGTCAGCCTGCTGCGCTATCGTCAGCCGCGCGCCGGACTGTGGATCCTGCCGGGTCAAAGCAAAGAGTTTGACCAGCGTATCCTGGTAGATAACAGATACGCCTGCGGCAACTGCGGTTATGTTATTGAGCAGCGGTCAGTGCCGGAAGAGGCGTGCCGCTACTGTCGGCATTCGCACTGGGAGCGCGCCGTTAAACGACTGGGCACCGATAAGCTCTATCAGGAGCGATCGCGGGAAGCGCAGAATGACGATACGGCGGCGTAGAGAAGGGCAACGCTGACTTATTAAAAACGTAGCAGCGGCTTGCTGGTTCTCCCGGCGGAGCGCCACTCTGCAATGGCTGCACGCCAGTCGTCGAAGGCGTAGCAGGTTGCGCTGCTGGTCATGCTTTGCTCCAGCGCTGGCCAGATGCGGGCAAAGGCATCCTGCCACGCCTGGGCGTCCATCAGCGGAAGGTAGTTTCTGATATGAAACCAGTGGACGCGCGGTAAAGCCTGGCGCAAACGGAACGCCTGACCGGAGAGCAGGCCGTAAGAGATAAACAGGCCGGATGTCGGCATCCTTTCCCGTATCTCTTCCGCCAGCACGCCGCCCGTCGCGTCATACACCAGCGCGGCGCGGGCAGCATAGTGGCGTAGGGCCGCGCTGTCCTCCTGCTGCACTGGCGTTATGCCGCACGCCTCCAGCCGCGCGGCATGAACCGGTGAACGGTGAATGCCCGTTACGGAGAGCGCGCCTGCCTTTAGCGCCCACTGTCCCGCCAGCAGCGCGCAATCACTACCGGCCGCCGTAAGCAGCAGGTGTTTGCCCGCAGGCGAAAAGTGATCGAGCATCAGTCGTGCCGCAAGGGGATTGATATAAGCGCGCGCGGCCAGAGTGTCGTCTATGCTCTCCGGCACCCTGATTGCCCTGTCGGCAGGCACGTCGGTAAAGCGTTGCCAGGTTCCTTCGCCCCGCAGCGCCAGCACGCGTTTGCCAAGGAGAAAGGCGTGCGAAGAGGGCGCTTCGATGACGACGCCAGTGCCTTCATAGCCGGCGACTTGCGGCAGCGCGATGCGATGCTGATAAGCGCCGGTTATTGGAATGAGATCAGAGGCGTTAACCGGCGCCAGGCGCATTTTGACCCGGACAGCGCCAGCGGCAAGAGGCGGTTTCGGTGCCGCTTCCAGAGAGAGAACCTGTTCAGGCTCACCGAAATGTCGATACCAGAGAGCCTTATTCATCCTCGACTCGTTATCCTTTGTTGTCATGGCTTATCTTGATCCTGACTCATTTGCGCTGCCTGTGCGATTCCTTTTTAAACAAGGGTTTATTTGCTCCAAAAGCCAGGCGGAAGCTGCCGGTTGAGCGGGCATTCGCGCCGTTGAAGGCATCAGTTTTCTTGCGCTCCGTTTGGCTTAACGCTCCGTTTTTGCCTATATCTGGATATTAACCTTATGTGTTATTGCCAGAATCTGGAGCGTTATGCCGTCACTCCGCGACAATAAACCTGCCTCTGCGCAGGTGCTGTACCACGCCTTTGTCCTGCTACTGGTCACCATCGCCGGGCTGACCGACGCCCTGCTTTATCAGCACAGTAAAGAGCTGCTGGCGGTCTACATTACTGGCGATACCAGCAAACTGGCGCATTCCCTCCAGCAGGGCGATGTTGCTAAGGCACTGCCATTGCTCGGCATTATATGCGCTTTTTTTATCAGCACCACTTTCACCGCCTGGCTTGGCAATCGGCTTGCCAGCCGACGCGCGCCCGTTCTGCTGGCGTTGATCGCGCTGCTCTTTTTTGTCGCCTGGCCAGCTGGCGCATCTGACTATCCTTACTCGCTGGTGGTGCTTATCGCTCTGGCGATGGGCGCGCTTAATCAGGTTTGCAGCCAGGAGTCTGGCGTGACCTTTATGACCGGCACGCTGGTCAGGCTGGGCCGAACCCTGGCCAAAGGGGAGATTGTCAGGGCCGCGCCGCTGGCGTTGCGCTGGCTGGTCTGGCTGTTATCCGCCTGGGCAGGCGCGCTGCTTGATGCCCGTTTCCCCCCATTCGCTTTACTGGTTATCGCCATCTGGTCGCTGATGCTGGCTGCGTTCAGCCTGCTGAGCGCCGTTAAGCGATGCTACGCCACTCAGGACGCCTGAAAAGGAGGCACTATGTCGCATAAATCACCGAAGTTCGCATCTGCTGGCCCAGGAACGGCAACCGGGCCACGGTTGCCCGTTGCGGGCAAACCGCTCCCGCCGCAGCCAATAGATGTCGGCCGCGTAGAGCAACAGAGTATTACCTTTGAAAACTGGAAGGGTGCGGGCGATCGACCTGAACCGCAGCCGCAAACGCTGCGCGCGCCAGAAAAACGTCTGGGCGTGGCGATTGTCGGGCTGGGACGCCTGACGCTCAATCAGATTCTGCCCGCTTTTCGCCAGAGTCAGCTTGCGCGTCCGGTTGCTCTTGTCTCCGGTCATTCAGAGAAGGCGCGCGCCGTCGCGGAGCAATATGGCATCGATCCGGCCGCCATCTATGGCTACGACGAGATGGCGCGCATGGCGGAAAACAGCGAGATCGAGGCGGTCTATATTGTGACGCCCAATGGCCTGCACCGCGATCATGCGCTGGCGGCGGCGAAAGCGGGCAAACATGTGCTGTGTGAAAAACCGATGGCAAACAACTCGGCGGAGGCGCAAGAAATGATCGCAGCCTGCCGGGAGGCTGGCGTCAGGCTGATGATCGCCTACCGCTGTCAGTATGAGCTGTTTAACCTTGAGACGGCGCGCCTGGCGCAGTCCGGCGAGCTTGGTGCGCCGCGCATCATACATGCGACCAATACGCAGGTACACGGCTCGGGCGACCAGTGGCGCATTCGCGCTGCGCTGTCAGGCGGCGGCGCGCTGCCTGATATCGGTCTCTACTGTCTTAACGGCGTACGCACCATGCTGGGGGAAGAACCTACCGAAGTGTACGCGCAGATAGTGAATCCGGTAGAGGATGAGCGCTACAAAGAGGTGGAGGAAACCCTCTCCTTTACGCTGCGTTTTCCCTCAGGCGCTATCGCTAACTGTGCGACCAGCTACGGCGCACATGAGTGCAAAAATATGGAGATTCGTCTCGAGAAAGGGTCGCTGGAGCTGGAAAATGCGTTTGCCTACCAGGGGCAGCGTCTGTATGTGGCCCAGCTTCAGGATGGCAAGGAGCAGATGAGCGAAATCCGCCTCTCGCCGAAAAACCAGTTCACGCTGGAGATCGACCACTTCGCCGACTGCGTATTGCATGACCGCACGCCGAACACGCCGGGCGAGGAGGGCTTGCAGGATCATCTGTTGATGGAGGCGATCTATCGCTCCGCGCGGGAAGGCGTGCCGGTTAAGATCGATACCCCATCCGCGCATCAGCCGGTTCCAGCTGAGGCGCGTTAAGGTTCCTGGGGTTAGCGATCCAGTTCATACTGAACGGAGAGCTGGCCTTTTTTCTCTTTAACCTTAATGATGCGAATGGTGCCGATCTCCGCCGTATTCAGCACGTGGGTGCCGCCGCAGGCGTAAGGCTTGAGGTCGCCCCAGGTTACCAGACGTTTGCCTGCTGCTTCGCTGATGGCGCGTTTGTCGCCGCGCTGAACCAGCGCTGCCACCTCTGCGGCGAGGTCATCAACCGTGACGGGGAGCAAGGTTCCAGTGGGTTCGAAAACGATGCGTCCTTCGCCCGGCTTATGGTTGCCCTTTATCCCCAGCCAGCCATATTTTTCTCCCGCCAGGCCAATAAGATGACCGGCTGAGTGGTAGCGGGAATGGAGCGCGCGCAGCTCTGCGTCCACCGTTAAATGCGCCGGCCCCGTCTCCAGCGCGCCATCGGTAATATGGATGACTTCATCGCCATCCTGCACCGCCTGTAGCATGTTTACGCCGTTAATGGTGCCTTTGTCAGAGGGCTGCCCGCCGCCCTGAGGGTGGAACAGCGTTGCGGAGAGGATCACGCAAAAGCGATCATCACCCTGAGGCGTGCAGCTTATCACTCTGGACTCTGCTTCAAGCGCATCGCTGTTGTAGTAGCGTTTCTCAGTCACGGCGACTCCTGTCAAACGAAAGTAAGTCAGCAGCATACCTGAGTCTGCAGGTGATAAAAAAGGGGGGCGTTGTTGCAGTGAGGGGAGGAAAAAAAGAGAGTGGGCGAGCATCCCTGCTCAACAGACAGTCCGTTAAATAGCTTCGCGCAACTCTGGCCAGGCGACGGCGACGCCGGTATCGCTGAACAGGCGTCCCTGGAAGTTAATCACGCCTGCGGCTTCCAGCCACATCCACTCTTCCGGCCGCTCAATACCGGCAGCAATAACGGTAATTTCCAGCGCCGAACAGCATTTGATAATAGCCTGCACCACCGCCTGTTTCGGGCCGCTGCGATGCACGTCGCGAATAATGCCTGCGTCAATACGAATACGGTCAGGCTGTATGCGGGTTAACATGGAGAGTCCTGCCGAGCCGTCGCCGAAGTTATCAATCGACAGACTGATGCCCGCTTCCTTAAGCTGTCTTACCGCCACCGAAAACGCATCGAGCTGAGAAATCACCTCAGTTTCGCTGACGCCGATAATAACCTGTTCCGGCACCAGGCCAGCGCTGCGGATTTCATCCACAATAGTGCGCACCGCTTCGGGGATCGCCACCAGCGTCATTGGCAGCAGGCTGACGTAAAGCGGCATACCTTCCGGGCAGGCTCTGCCCGCCTGAGCGAAGGCTTGCCTGGCGGCATTCAGGCTCGCCTGATATTTCGGCAGTCCCTCAAGCGCAACGTCATCACCGAGCGTCGCGACAGCTTCGATCGCCGTCACCTGGCGACCCAGCGGATCGATAACCGGTTTGAAGATCACGCCGCGATCGGCTGGCCATGAGTCCGATGCGCCCGTTTGATCGGCAATAAAATCCCAGTTTTCAACCGGCGGCACCTCAAAATAGTTCTCTTTTTCACGCGATTCGACAAAAGTGCGTAAAAACTGTAAGCCGCGATCGTCATAGGTAAGACGATATCGTGACGTGCCTTTATCCAGCACCGCCTGCAGTACGGTTGAGCGATCGTGTTCACGCAGATCGAACAGCTCCATACCCGCGTTGCCGAAACGGCGTGACGGCGAATAGTCGCGCATCAGTTCCACTACGTTATGGTGGCGTTTGTCGTTGCAGATTCTGCCATAGATATCCAGCACGCCCGCTTCCGGTCCTTCAAGGATCTGGAAAAAGTGGGTGCCGTTGAACAGCAGAATACCCGTTACCTGATGTGAGGCGTTAAGCAGGCTTGCCTTCTCCACCATACCCGGCAGGGATTTGACTGGAACCTCGTCAGCGATATGGCTGCGATAAATTATTGTTGTAAGCATAAATGCTCCGGTTTCGTGATTGTCGACGCCACCTTAACAGCTACAGGCAGGGCAACGCCAATTAACGCTGACTAATTTGTGTGTTACCGGGATTAAATCGGCCTGTCATGCCGATAAAAGCTAAATAAAAAATGAAAAACATAAGGTTTTAACCGGAATGGAGTGTTGAAGTGAATCTAAGAATTTAATGCAACTGCATGTATTTACTGTATATTGATTTTTTATTATCAGGTTTTTTCCGCTTTGCCGCTTCGCTTTACGTGAAGTTACATATTTTGCTGTTTTTAAGGCGCGCCAGGCCAGTCTCTTTTAAAGGTAAAAACCGCTTCTTTACAAAAATAATAAACCTGTACAAGTTGCAGGTCACTAAACTGACAAATGAGGTTATGCAAAATTCGGAAAAGGAGGAGGTTACGTGTTATTTCGCAACGATGAGATAGGCCACGCCATTATCGGCGAAGCAGTTATCAGCCTGGCTCTCGGTGAGAAGGAAATAAGCGTTGAAACACTCATCGCTGAGCTTAGTCTGATGGCGGAAAACGAAACGCAGGCCGCAAGGCTTACTGAAATCACGGAGGCCAGACGCTGGCTAAAGCGTTATCAGCATCATGACAGCCGGGATCGAACCGAACTGCACTGGCTGACGGTGGCAAGTCGGGAAGATAATGGAAGACACAGCGAAGACGTTATACGGCTCCGGCCGGAAAACGACGATGAAAGATAACCTCATTATCGGGCGCGTCTGACGCGTCCCGGCCGGAGATCGCTGTCAGGGAAGACACCCTTTTTTCCGCCTTTTAGTCACCTGCCTGTAAAGTTGTACAACTTTACAACCCCTTCTTCCGGGCGCTTTAGCGCATGCTTAAGCACCTGAAATAGCAGATTAAGCACTTTTTGCACAAAAATAAGACCTGTACAACCTCGTAATGGCTGTACAAGTTTGCCAGAGTTGTATAACTTTACTGCAGGCTCTGATGAGCACTATTTAATCAATTGTTAACGCAGAGGATTTACCATGCGCCATAACGTCGTCATTTCAGACACAGTTCGCTATATCAGCAACGCCGCGCAACCGTCGCAGCAGGAAACTCTGGGTCAGGTTGTGACGGAGATTCTGCGCGCCGGTCAAAATCTTAACCGAAAAGCGCTCTGCTCGCGCCTTATTCAACGCCTGGAACAGGCTTCCGGCCCGGAAGAAGAGCGGCAGCTTCAACTGCTTATCGGTATGCTTTTTTAATCGCTCATAGTCGCGACGATAATTTTTTATTCAGGTTAACGCTCAGGCTTCAACGGATTCGCCTGACCTTAACATCCTTGTTAGCGGCGCTGCGCGTTAACTTCGCAGGCCATACTATAAGAACAAATCATGCAAACACATACCTATTCTCAGCGCGCCATCTCTGCCGAAGCCGAGATTATCCATCATTTTCGCGAGGCGGGCGATCGCCTTGAGGCGGAATCCCGGGTGCTGGATGCGGCTATTCGCGATATCGTTATTCACGGAAAGCGCGTGACCAGCAAAGCGATCATTATCTATCTTATCGCCGAGCTGGAGAGCACCAGTGATGTTGTGCAGCTCGACGTACTGCGCCACTGTCTGGAAATCGTGGTGGGGCGCACGCCGGACGACGAAGGCATTTAATCAGCGATGAGCCGTCTGGCCTGTAGACGTCGGCGCGGCAGTTTCAAACTGGCCCTGAGATGCCATTACGGAGCAGCTCAATGCGGCGGCAAGGGAAACGGCAATCCAGATTTTCATGGCTCTCTCCTGTTCTCTTCTCAATAAACGTCTTAAGCCTGGCACGCGAGCGCGTCAGCGAAAGTCTTTATAAAGATAAAAGGATTTTTCTGAGAACGGCTGGAGAGGATATCGCCGAATAAGTGTCGCTGGTATTAGTGCAGCAATCTTTCTGCCGCTGGGCGACCCGTCAGCGATTCATGCGATCCATAATGCGCGCGCAGTTCATCATGTACTTTATTAATAGCGTGGCGCATAGCCATCAGACGCTCACTGTCCTGTTCTGTTTTTAACTGACGCTGCAGCGTTTCCGTCACGGTGCGCCAGGAGATGTCTGCGCCAGCGCTCACTAGCTGCATAACGGCTTCGCCAATAACGATATTGGTCATCTTGTCCTGTGAATGATTTCCCATATTTCCTCGTCTCGCCTGAAATATGCAAAAAGCTTAGCACAGGAAAGCCTGGCTGCTGGCGATTTCTGCGCTAAACGACCGCTAGTGCCTGAGGCGGTAAATATCTGCGAAGTAAAGGTAGCCTTTTTTATCGTACTGACTCTTCAGGCGCGTCTTCTCTTCGTCGCTAAGAACATTACCTGTAAGCAGCGATTGAATAAAAGCCTCGCGTACGTGCACTTCCATATACCAGTCGCCGGTATAGCAGTTTTTCAGCGCGCCTTTATCAATATCTTTTACTTTATAGGCGGGGTTGATATGAAAAAAGAAAAAGAAATTACAGATGGCGAAAATTACGCAGCAGACAATATATTCAATGGTGCCGAATGAAGAGGAGTAAAGCAGCACGCCCATAGTAATAACGAATAAAAAGCACATCAGGCCATACAGACCCGGGTATTGCTTAATAAATGAAACATCGAAATAGGGGCGATCGTTGCGATTTTCTTCACGGTTTATTTGATCCAGCTCCTGCTGCAATAAGCTCTCTAATTCACTATACATGTAACTGCTCTCTGCTAAAAATAACCCCAAAAGTATAGATGAATTGCCTGTGTTTAGACACCGCTTTTTAAGCGTAAAAACAAAGGCACCCCGTCAGCAATAGAACGAAACGCTAATCGCGATAATTACCCAACCCACCTTCCGCCGGAAAAAGCGGGCTGCTGCAAAGTGAAGGAAAATATCAGGTCAGCTCCAGTGCCTTGATGACTTCTGCGACTTCGCCCCTGTGCGCGACCGAAAGCGGCTGAAGCGGACGAGGAAGAGAGTCGTGACTGGTCAGGCCGAGTATCCCCGCCGCAGCGGCCATGACGCGGATGCTGCCGCCGTGTTTGCGATACAACGCCCAGAGCGGCTCCAGGCGCGAGGATAGCTGCGTGACTCGCGCACTGTCGCCCTGCGCGGCGGCAGCGGCGATCGCTTTCGCCGTATAAGGAAAGAGACCGCCGCAGACGGAATACCAGAGATCGCAGCCGGCATTGAGACCTGTCCCTGCGAATGCATCGCCGCTTACGCCAAGGCTGACTCGCTGCGGCAGTACCGCGCGCAGCTGCCTGATATGGGCATGCGCCTTATCCGTATCGACCGGTACGCCGGGAATTTTGATTGAGCGCACGCCGGGAAGCGCAGCGATGCGCTGATAAAGCTCGACGGAGAAGTCAACGTGCGTTGTAGAGGGGTTGTCGTAAACGCAGATCGGAACTGAAGCGTGCCGCGATACCGTTTCGAATAAGCCGAAAACTTCGTCGTCGTTCAGCTTTTGATAACTTACCGGCGGCAACAGCAGCGCGCTGGCACCTGCGCGTTGAGCATCATCGGCCAGGTGCAGCACTTCAGCTGTGCTCACCGCGCCGACGCAGATCATTACTGGAATATTATTGGCATGTTCGACGGCCAGGGCGGCGACGCGCGCTCTTTGCTGTCGCGTCAGATAGGCGTAACTGCCTGTCGAGCCCAGCGCGCCTATGGTGTCGACTTTTGCCGCCGTCAGGCGCGCAAGGATGCGGGTAAATCCTTTTTCGTCAACGCCCGATGCTGTAACGGGCGTCAGGGGAAAAGCGCTCAGGCCGGTAAACATAGCAGGCTCCTGGTCTCGTTAAGTGGAAGGTTCAGCGCGCTTTTTCATGCACCGTCATAGTAAAAGCGAGCGGAATATCATTCGCGCAGGCGTAGCTGTGCGGCGTGTCCGTAATAGCAACAGCCGAGCAGCCCGCCTCCAGCGTAAAAGCTTCGCCATTGACCGTTAGCAATAACGTCCCGGCCGTGACATGAAGCAGTTCTGTGGTTTCCTGCGGATGGCCGGGGGAAGTAAATATCTCGCCGGGATAAAGCTCCCAGTGCCACAGTTCAATCATGCCAGGTCCACTGGTGCCCGCCAGCAGTCTGGCGCTGCCGCCGTTTTCACCTTGCCAGAGCAGAGGAGCATCGTCAGCCTGAATAACGTGCACTCTGGGGGCGCTTGCAACGTCCACTATATCGGCGACGGAGACGCCCATTGCCGCGGCGAGTCGACAAAGCAATGCAATGCTCGGATTAGCCTTGCAGGCCTCAATCTCCACCAGCATCCCTTTACTTACGCCGGCACGCCGTGAGAGTTCATCCAGCGACAGTTTTTTCTGCCCCCGATAAAGTTTGATCCTCGCAGAAATAGCTTCGTTTACCGCCGCTGCATCAGCGCCTGTCTCGGTCGTTATATTGACTTTTTTGGTCATCGGTCGATATTATGCAATGAATTAGTCGTTAAAGGATTATGAAATGTCTTTTCAGCTGCCGTCAATCAGTTCAGATATCGGTCGTATCGCGCCAGGATTTCGTGCGTTAAGCATTGTCGTAAAGGCTGCCGCCGTCAGCTGCCCGCAGTCAGGCGCGGATGCGCTGCGCGAGGCGTGTGAGGACGTGCTCGCTGGAAAGCCGCACTGGGCTGATAACCATCTGAATGCCTGGAGCGAGGTTTTTCGAGCCTTCGGCGCAAAGCCGAAACGCACGCCATGTTCTGCGGAAGCATTACGTAAGCGAGTAATGCGTGACGGAATGATGGCGTCGCTGGATCCGGTCGTCGATCTCTATAACGCGGTCAGTCTGCGCTACGCCATCCCGGTCGGGGGAGAAAATCTCGCCGCCTATGTCGGTTCACCCAGGCTCGTTACTGCTGAAGGAACGGAAGTGTTCGATACTTTCAAAGAGGGAGAGCCTGCCGTTGAAGCGCCCGAAGCAGGCGAAGTTATCTGGCGTGACGATATTGGTGCCACCTGCCGCCGCTGGAACTGGCGACAGGGAGTGAGAACCCGCCTGAGCGTAACGGACAAAAAGATGTGGTTTATCCTGGAGAGCCTGCCGCAGATGCCGTTCGCAGAGCTTTATGCTGCTGCGAAGATGCTGACTGACGGCCTGGAAAAGATGATGCCCGGCGTAGAGTGGGAGTCCACGCTGGTTGGGCCGGTATAAACGTCTTTTTGTGCCCTCAGGCTCGGGAAGAGAAAATAAAATGGGTATCTGTTTCACTGACCAGATAAAGGTTTTTCGCTTCGCCGCTGGGCGAAACAAAAACCACATCCTGACCAATGCTGAGCGGCGCAAACGCCTCAACCGGCTGGTTCTCTTTCTGGATCTCAAGCAGCATACGCGACTCAAAAGCGCGATCGGCTACGGTGTCGAGATGATAGTGGCAGCTAAAAGAAAGCTCAGGCTTATCGAGTATATAAAACTGTCCGGACGGCATAAGCTTGACCTCGTCATTAAAAGCAGCGCGGCAAAAAAGCCGGTGATTGATTTAGTGTAGCTATAAAAGCAGAGAGAGGCGCCAGAAAAAGAGGGCAGAGGTGTTAACGCGCTTGGTGTTAAGTTAGCAGGCTAATAATACCATGCGCAAAAAAGGTTAAAGCCAGCAGAGGGTTTTATGAGACTATTCTTAAGCCCCTTCAAGAGCTAAGCCATTGCGAGTGCCGGAGATAAGCGCCGGGTGGGGCGCATCACTGACTTCAGTTCCCCTTTTTATGCGAGGACGGACAGGATCAAGAAAAATCGCCATTCCATGGCGAACAACATCCTGAAGGTACCTTACTCAGAATTACCTGGCGGACGACGGCTTTTTTGGCCACCTTTCCGGCCCGCTTCCCTGGCTCTGTCAGGATTGTTCCTGAAATTGCCTCCGCTGGCTTTGCCTCCTGCGCTGCCTGCTTCTTTTGCACGTTCCGGGTCGTTAGCAAAATTACCAGCACCGCCTCTGTACTTCTGTTGTGTCATAGACAGAACTCCTATCAATGTTCCATTAGATAAAAGGACTAGCTAGTCACCCCTTAAGCGTAGCCCGGCGCGCTTTTCGCGCAAGCGAACATCACAGCAAAAGGTGCGGTTTTTCGGGAACTTAACAAAGCTGTCAGGCGTGCCGCTGCGCGCAGCGGCATAATGGAAGGCAAAGGTTCAATTGTCTGAAACGCCAGTTTAATCAAGCGTAAGGCGCGCGGTTTTCTTCAGATGGCCGTTCGCGATGGCGCGAAAGACGCCAGAAATCAGAGCCGGAAGGGTGCTGATAGATGCGCAGCGAGAACAGGCCGACGATGGCATAGATGTACTCAAAAATCGCCGACTGCGAGTTTTCATAATCAGCCCACAGCGTTGACGAGGTAAAGCAGTAAACCTCAATCGGCAGTCCATCGGGCGAGGGTTTGAGGGCGCGCACCACGATATACATATCTTTGCGAATATCGTCGCGCTGCGCCAGCCAGGCCGTCAGGTAGTGGCGAAACACGGTAAGGTTGGTCATGCCGTTTTCAATAAACCAGCGATCGCCCACGGCGCTAATATCACGGCCGTCGAGCAGCGCGGAGAGCGGTTCGCTGACGCCACGCAGCTGCACCATCGATTGAAGCATCTCCTGATTCACAAAAGTGACGGAATCCAGATCGAGATAGAAGCTGCGCATAATACGACGCGCGCCTGACGAAAACATCGCCTGCCAGTTAGTGTAGGTTTCCGTTAAAAAATTCTTAGTGGGAATACGGGAAATAGTATTGTCCCAGTTGCGGATAGTAATGGTATGCAGCGCAATATCCGTTACTTCGCCGCTGAGATTTTTATCCGGCATCTCAATCCAGTCTCCCAGCTGGAGCACATCGTTAGAGGAGACCTGAATATTCGCCACCAGCGACAGCAGCGTATGCTGAAAAACCAGCATTAATACTGCCGCGGCCGCGCCCAGGCTTGAAATAATAATCACCGGCGATTTATTCGACATAATCGCCACAATCATTATCGCCGAAAGAATATGCACAAAGATTTTGCCGATCTGGATATAGCCTTTAATCGAGTGATTCTTGCGCTTCGACTTTTTGGAATAGGAGCTATTAACGATCTCCAGCACTTCATTAAAGAACAGCGATAAATAGACGAAGAACAGGATGCCGCATAGCGTCCTGATGGCAATTTGCAGATGCTCTGGCAGTTCCGGCATAAACTGCAACAGATAGTAGACGGTGATGACGGGAATAAAGTTAGAGAGCTTCTCCGATATCCTGACATCCTTATCCAGCGGGACGTCGCTTTTATGGGCGCTGAAAAAGACCTTGCGAACAACTTTGACCACGAAGAACTTGCAGACAAAATGCGCAATCATGCCGGCGAGGATCAGCATAATAATATTGAAGGTGGTTGAAAAGGCGACATTTCCCTCAATAAAGCCCATTAGATCATTAAAATAGTGCATTTTTACCACGTACTGAGAAAGGTAGAGCGAAAGTTAAGCACAAAACAGAGGGTGATGATAAGCGACGAATGCGTCACAGCGTTGTTGCGGTAAGGTGACAACGCCCAGACGGAGCCGGGCGAGGGAAGCCATATCGACAGATTAAGGCTGAAGGAGAGCCTTACGCCGCCGGGCGGCGCGTCAGAGCAGAGAATCCGGATTGGCTTTAGCCGCTTTTTTCTCCTCCTCGACAGCCTGTACGGGATCGGCCGCGCTCAGCCAGCGGTCGAACTTCACATAGGTTTCGATAAAGGATTTAAAGTAAACGGTAATGCCGGTGACATTCTCTTTTCGCTCCATATAAGCCACCGCCAGTTTAAACGCATCCTGATTTTCAAATTTCACGGGCTTTTCTCTCCTGAATTACGGGTTTATTCAGCGTAGCCTGGCGTCGAAACCCGCGCCTGTGCATCTGTCTGCTTTTTCCCGCAAGGCGCGGCGGATATTGACGACGCATGACCCGCAGCGCCTGCATCATAACCTTACGCGCTTCGCTTTACATCAGGATAAATCAGCAATCTTTATCCGACTGCCCGCCGCAGAGGATCGCACCATCGCTTCAATAATGCGTTGGTTCTCAAGACCGAAACGAAAATCGGCCACCGGCGCGCGCTCGCCGCTCAGCACGCCAATCAGATCGAAAATCTCAATCACCTTAACGTCGAAGTAGCCGAGTCCGCCACCTGCAAAATCGAAGCCGAAAAAGCCGCTAAAGGCGTCCACCTG
>NZ_DJDN01000009.1:16631-27489 GCF_002431095.1 Pantoea sp. UBA5923
CCTGTGAACCGGCATAGAGCGTCTTAAAGCCGCGATCCTGCTTTTCGTCGCCGTAGCGCGCAATCTTCAGCTCGTTAAAGCGTTCGCCGTCCATCATCAGCGTGCCTGCCGTACCGGAAATCTCCCAGGCGATGCCGAAAACTTTGCCGGCCGCAATGCGTGAGGACTCGATGACGCCGCCGGCGCGATTCTCAAAGGTCACCAGCGCCTGAAACTGATCGTCATTCTCTACCGCCAGGCGCGCGGCGTGCCGATCGGCCTGCGCGCCATAGCCAGAACCGCTGCCCGGCGCGGGACGGCTGTCGATAAAAATTTGTTCCTGACCCACAACGCTCTCAACCGGGCCCATCAGATACTGCGCCACGCTGATAACGTGCGAGCCTAAATCCCCCAGCGAGCCAGAACCCGCTTGTTCGCGTGAACAGCGCCAGCTCCAGGGCAGTTCAGGATCGTTAAAAAATCCCTGATCGAACCAGCCGCGAAAGCGCGTCGGCGTACCGATATCGCCGCGCGCGATAAGCTGTTTCGCCAGCTGCGCGGCGGGCGTTTTAATATTATTGAATGCCACAAAGGTTTGTACGCCTGCACGTTCCGCTTCCTCCACCAGCATCTGCGCATCGGCGAGCGACACGGTAAGCGGTTTTTCACAATAAACATGCTTTCCGGCGCGAATCGCGGCCAGCGCCATATCGACATGCATGCTGTTTGGCGTAGTGATATCCACGATATCGATCTCGGGATCTTCCACCATGGCCCGCCAGTCCGCGGTTCCCTGACGGAACCCGAATCGCTGCGCCGCTTCCTGCGCCAGCGCAGGCGTGGCGTCTGCAAGGGTATGCAGCAGCGGCTGTAGCGGCAGATCGCGGTAGAGCAGCGCGGCGCGGCGCCAGGCGTCGGCGTGCGCCTGACCCATAAATCCTGACCCAATCAGGCCGACGTTAAGGTGCTTTTTACTCATGCGAGACTCTCCTGGGCAAGAATATGACGGGCGACATAGCGCTGGGCGCGCGTGACCGTTTCAAGCGGCGGCGCGATGGCGGGGTCCTGTTCGGCTTCAACCACCAGCCAGCCGCTGTAGCCGCGCTCGGCGATAAAGCGCGACAGCGGCGCGAAATCGACGTCGCCGTCGCCCGGCACGCAGAAAAGACCGTTCAGCACCGCCTGGTTAAAAGTCCAGTCGCTGGCGCGCGCCTGCCGCAGCCGATCAAGGCGCACATCTTTCAGGTGGATATGGCAGATTCGATCGGCAAAGGCGTCAATCAGCAGCGGGTAAGAGAAGCCCGCCGCACAGGCATGGCCGGTATCGAGCAGCAGGCCGACATCGGGCGAACAGGCGTTAAGCAGAAGCGCGATTTCATCGAAGGTTTCCGTCGTCATCATCAGGTGATGGTGAAAGGCGAGCTGCAAACCATACTTGCGCAGCAGCGCCTCGGCGAAGCGCGACAGCCGCTCAGCATAGGCTTCGAGACGGTCTGCGGGCAGCAGGCGGCGCTGCCGCAGCGGGATATCGAGCGCATTTTCCGCCATCCAGCCGCATTCGCCGTAAACCATCACCTTCGCGCCGCAGCGGCTGAGCAGGGTCGCGTGCTGATGCACCGCTTCAAGCTCCGCCTCCAGGCTGCGCTCGGTAAGAAAGCCGTCATACCAGCCGGAAATCAGCCGCAGATCGTGCTGGCCCAGCAGCAGGTTGAGCGCGTCGGCGTCGCGCGGAAACAGGCGGCTCAGCTCTACGCCCTGAAAACCGGCCTGCGCCGCTTCGCGCAGACACTGCTCTGCGGTCGTGCCTGCGCCCAGATGGTGGAGCACTTCATTAACCCATGACAGCGGGCTGACGCCCAGCTTAGGCGCGGCGGCGCCCGGAGAATAAAAGGTGTTGTGACGCATTTTCCTGCTTCCTCAGAGAGTGAAAACAGGAAAAAAATAAGGCAGGGCGATCGGACAGGCTACGTCCATTTTGAGTGATTAACATCAACCGGAGCGCGCCGGGAAAGGCAACATTCGAGCAGGCGCTGAGCGAAGCAGGAAAGAGTTAATACCCAGACTCGTAAGCGGAAAGCCGCCGTCGCGCAGTAAAAGCAGGCAACGGCGGCAAGGGCGACGTCAGAAGCTATACGTCAGCCCGGCGTAGTAGGCGCGGCCGGGTTCGTTATAGGTCGAAGCGCCCGAATTTTCACGGTAGATACGCTTGTCCAGCAGGTTGCTGACCCCTGCATTGGCGCGCAGGCTCTTCGTCAGATCATAATTGAAATTAAGGCCCAGCACCGAATAGGCGCCGATTTCACGGTAAGACATATTACTGGTATCCAGACGCGTTTCTGTATACTGGCGCGGCTTCTGGCGGCCATACATTGTCCAGTTGATATTGCCGGAGAGATCGCTAGTCATCTGCCATTCAAGCTGCGAGTTAATGGTGTACTTCGGAATAATAGACAGCGGATTGCCGGTCTCTTTATTTTCCGATTTGATCATGTAAGTGGCATTGCTGCGCCATTCGAGGATATCTTCGATCAGCGGCACCGTCAGGTTGCCCTCCAGCCCTTCAACTACCGCTTTACCGCCGTTTTCCCAGCGCAGAATGTTATAGCCATTAGACGCCATGCCAACTATCTCGCTGCCGGCAACAATTTTGTTTTTGTAGTCGTTACGGAACCAGGTGATGCCCGCTACATAGCCTTGCTGGGTGTACTCAATACCCAGCTCTTTATTAACGCTGACCTCTGGCTCAAGATCGGCGTTACCCAGCAGATAACAGCTACCTGAGGTTATATTCTTTGGACAGCCGTTGCCGCGCGTCGCGAGCAGATAGCCTTCGGTAGACTGATAGAGATTAGGCGCTTTAAAGGCGCGGGCGATACCTGCTTTAAGCTTGAAGTGGTCTCCCAGCCCCTGCGACAGGTTCAGGCTCGGACTCCAGTTGGCGCCGAAACTGTTGTGATAGTCGAAACGAATGCCGGGAATAACTTCGGTAGTGTCGGTCGCGGCGATATTATCTTCAAAATAGAGCGAGCTGAGAGTCGCGCTGTTGGTGCTGCTGCGATCCGCCGCGTTGCCGCTGACGCTGCCGATAGTGACCCCCGACGAATTGGTGCCCTGCATTGATGCGGGATCGTTGAGCTTGTCATGATTCCACTCCGCGCCCAGCGTCACCGTCTGTTCGCGCAGCCAGTCGAGCGGGAAGTTAATTTCCGCGTTGCCGCGATAGCTCTCCAGTCGGCTGGTGTCGAAGGTATTGCTGTTGATCATCCCTTCAACTTTGCCTGTGGTTCCCTCTTTAAGACGCGTATTGTTAGTTTTTTCATAGTTAAAGGTCAGCTTTGACTGGCCCCAGTCCCAGATGCCGTTATGCGCCAGGCCGTAAGACTGTCGGTAAAGACGGTTAGTCTCGCTGCCGACCAGGGATTCCACCAGGCCGTCGGAACTTATATTGCCGTTGCTGTTTTGCGTATCCCCCGCGTAGATATTGCCCTGGCGGCTGTAGCCCCAGGAGAAATCAAGGATCTGCTCTGGATTGATTTTCCAGGAGAGCACGCTGTTGATATCTTTATTGCGCACGCCTTCGCGGCCTGCCGCATAGGAGCCGTTTTGCGCGGTGTTGATATCCCAGGCGTCGGCGTCTGTTTTATTAATATTGCCATACATGCGCATGGTCAGCGCGTCGCCCGCCAGCGGCCCGCTCAGGCTGAAGTTGGCGCGCTTAGTCGCCCCCTCTTTGCTGTCTTCCGGCTGGTTGGTAAAGAGCGAGAACGAACCGTGCCAGTCGGTGGTTGGTCGTTTGGTGATGATATTCACCACGCCGCCCGCCGCGCCGGAGCCGTAGCGCGCCGCTGCCGGGCCACGGATGACCTCAATACGCTCTACCATCTCTGCTGGCACCCAGTTTGTATCGCCGCGCGTGTCGCGCTCGCCGCGCCAGCTGTAGCGTATAGAGTTGCGCGACGAGACCGGCACGCCATCTATCATGATGAGGGTGTTTTCCGGCCCCATGCCGCGGATATCGATCTGGCGGTTATTGCCGCGGCTGCCGCTGGCGCTGTTGCCGGTCAGGTTGACGCCAGGCATTCTACGGATGATGTCGGAGAGATCGTTAACCGGCGGGCTTTTTTTAATATCTTCCGCAGTAATAGTAGACACGCCGGGCTGCTGCTTCAGCTTTTGCTCAGCGGTGACCAGCATCGTCTCATCATCCGCCAGTGCTTCTGTCTCTTCTGCGGCGCTGACGCCCGAGGCGCTCAGCAGACCGGCAATCAGCAGGGCGCCGGGACGCTTTCTGACATTGAAGGTTACATTCACTTAATCTTTCTCCCTGATATGTTTATCAATGTAAGCAAATGCGCATGATAATGAGAATGATTATCATTGTATAGATGCTGTTGATATCTTTACATTTCATTTCTGCACTGCGGGTTAATTAGTAAACAAAAGTAATGGCCAGCCAGAACGAGACGCGTTCTGGCTCATGTGCGGGTTGGAAGAAGGGGGATGATGGAGCGGCAAACAAATTGTTTAGTTAACGCATCCGTTACCGGGCAGGCTGAACCCGGTTAATCAATGCGCTCGTCACTGTGTCGCTTTAATGGCAAGAGGCGTATCGCCGAAGCGGTAAAGAAAGGCGTGAAAAACAGGGGGCGCCTGTCCGGCCTGCAGGCAGCGGTCAGCGCCACCGCCTTTACGCCTCTGTTAGCCGAATACGCGGCGCTACAGCCTGGCGATCAGCGTCTGCGCCAGACGGCGAAGATCCTCATCGTCGCGTAGCTCGCTGCTGGCCAGCAATTGTTGCTGATCGGCCAGCGCCGCGCGCAGTTTGCCCGCAACATCTACCGGCGTCGCCAGCGACTGCTGACGGGTACGCCGCTGGCGCAACACTTCGCCGCCGTTGAGGAACAGCGTGACCTCATGGAAGCGCAGCGCGGGGTTAATCGCGTCCGGCGGCGCGCGCTCGTCAGGCTGGCGCGTGACCTTCGCCGCCAGCGCCATAATTTGCGGATTGACCTCGCCTTCGGCAAAATCAGCCATGCGCAGGTCGCCGTAAATCAGCATGGCGGCAATGACATACTCCAGGCTGAAGCGCGCCTCAATGCCATTTTTCGGCTGCCGCACCGAGGCGGCAATATCGCCGCCTGGCGGAAATGCGACGGTAATGCGATCGATGGCGCTAAGCAGTTCAGCCGCAGAGCCAGTCCAGCGCTGGCGGATCTCGCGCGTCGCCTCCGCTGCGCTGTGCGTACCGGCGCAGGTGGCGAAGGGCTTGAACTCCAGGCCTGGCGCCGCGATACGCCAGGGCGCGCCCCAGCCCTCAGTGAGCTTTTCTCTTTGGGCCTGGTTGCCGCTTCCCAGCGAGATAAAAGCCTCAAGCACGCCTTCCGCCTGCCCGTCGAACCCCGCCAGCGCCAGCTGTGCGGCACGCACCGCGCGCTCTGCCGCGAAACCCGCGTGCAACGGCTTCACCGCTGAACCGAACTGCGCGCGCAGGCCGCTTGCCTCGGTAGCAGCGATGCCGAGCAGCACCGCACACTGACGCGCGTCCGCGCCGGTAAAACGCGCCAGCGCGGCGGCAGCGGCCAGGGTGCCGAGCGAAGCGGTATTGTGATAGCCGAGCGTATAGTGCTGTTGCGTCATCGCCAGGCCCAGCCGACCAGCCATCTCCACGCCGGTGATATATGCATCAAGAAAAAGCGCCACGTCAAAGCAGTCGCTTTCCGCCGCCCACGCCAGCAGCGCTGGCAGGATAACCACGCTGGGATGACCGCGGAAGTCGGCGTGAAAATCGTCGTAGTCGAGCGCGTGTCCGGCATAGCCGAGCAGCAGGGCGCGCGATGCCGGTCCGCTGTCGCGGTAAAGCCCCTGCAACAGCGGCAGACCGCTGTCCGGCACCTGCCGGTTAAGCACAGGCCAGCTTACGGCGAGAAAATCCTGTACCCCTTGACGCGCGTGCTGACGGGCGGTGGCATCGGCTGGCGCCAGACGAATAAGCTGGCTGAGCTGCCCGGTCAGGCTCATAGCCTTGCCGCCGGATAACGGAAAAAGCGCATCACTATCTCCTTGGAATAAGCAGAACCCAGAGGGTAGCAACAAAGGCGAGAATGGCTATATCTGAAATATCACTAAGCTTATGCAAATTTGTGAATAAGGAGAGCCAGTTATAAGGTTGCCTGAATAAGCGGTTGTCGTACTATGTCTTACCGACACGCGTGAAACGCAACTTCGCTAACATTCTGTTAAAGCGGCTTTTTTAGCCAGTAACCCGATACGTCGTGTTAGCCCTCGTCTTACCGCCCGCCTGAGCTGTCGGCAGACAATGGCAGCCACGGCTTTTTCTCATTGCGGGCATATCGTCAGGGTGCTGGCTGGACGGGCAAATGTTATGCACGCTACTCTGGCGCCTGCGGACTCGTCCTTAATGGCGCTGACGAGCCGGGCGCGGCGCAGGTAAAGCGCTTATCGCCACCGACCATTTTTATCGCCGCCCAAAGAGGGCGCTTATTGCAATCAGGGAAATAATATGGACAGTTCATCTGCAAAAAATCGTCTGCGTCTTGGTCTTTTCGTTCAGCCGGTAGGGCATCACGTCAGCGGCTGGCGCCTGACCGAAGAGCTGGGCGCACCCACCGATATCGACTGGCTTATCCGTCTGGCGCAGAAAGCGGAGGCGGGCCGCTTCGACCTGTTTTTCGTCGGGGATGCGCTGGCGACCAGCATGTATCGACTGCCGTCTACCATGGCGCGCCTTGAGCCGCTCACCATGCTGTCGGCGGTTGCGGTGAACACCCGTCGTATCGGGCTGGCCGCTACCGCGTCGACCACCTTCAGCGATCCCTTTACCATGGCACGCACCTTCTCCTCTCTCGATCATATCAGCCGCGGGCGTGCCGCCTGGAACGTGGTGACCTCTTTCTCCGCTGACGTAGCGAAAAACTTCAGCCGCGACGATATGCCGAACCACGCCGAGCGCTATGCGCGTGCGCGTGAGTTTCTGCAGGTCACAAATAAACTGTGGGAAGGCTGGGAAGAGGGCGCCGTACAGCCAGACCCGGCGTCAGGGCAATATTTTGTTAACGACAAGATTAACCCGATCAACCATGTCGGCGAGCATTTTCAGGTGCAGGGGCCGCTGAATATCACGCGTTCGCCGCAGGGGCGTCCGGTGATCATCGAGGCAGGCTCCTCCGCCGACGGGCAGAAGCTCGCCGCGGAAACCGCTGAAGTGGTCTTTACCGCTGCTGCCAGCCTGGAAGAGGCGCAGGCGTTTTATCAGTCGCAGAAAGCGCAGATCGAAGCGGCGGGCCGCAATCCAGAGCATGTGGTGATTATGCCGGGCGTGATGCCAATTGTCGGCCGCACGCGCGAGGAAGCGAAAGCGCTGTGGAAAGAGCTGAATACGCTGGTGGATATCGACAACGGGCTGAAACAGCTCTCGCTGCGCTTTGGTATGGATCTCTCTACTTATCCGCTGGACGGCCCGGTGCCGGAAGTGCCGCTGGGTGAAGGCAACCAGAGCCGCGTGAAGCTTATGACCGATATGGCGAAGCGCGAAAACCTGACGCTGCGCGAGCTGGCAGCTATCGCGGCGGGATCGCGCGGCCATCGGGTTATCGTCGGCACCGCGGAAGATATCGCCGACGACTTCCAGCTCTGGCTGGAGCAGGGCGGCGCGGACGGCTTCAATATTATGCCAGCCATCATGCCGGAGCAGCTGGATCTGTTTGTCGAGCTGGTTATTCCGGAACTGCGTCGTCGCGGCCTGTTCCCAACGGAGTATGCCTACGCCACGCTGCGTGAAAACCTCGGCCTGCCGACGGTCTGATGGTTGAGACGCTTTACCGCCGTCGCGCGGTTGGGGCGAAAAAAGCGGTAAAAAAGGCGCTGGTATTCAGCGCCTTTTTTTATCAGATCAGGAACTCGTCCAGCGAGCCGCCTGCATCCAGCACTTTTTTAATCGGCGAAGGCGTGCGGCCCTGACCGGTCCAGAATTTGGTTTCGCCGGTTTCATCCGTGAACTTATATTTAGCCGGACGCGGCGCGCGTTTCGCTTTTGGTTTGCTTTCGCTCTGCGCCAGATCGGCCAGGTCGGAAATATCAATGCCGTCTTTCATCAGCATCTCTTTATACAATGCCAGCTTTTCCGCTTTTTCTTTTTGCGCGGCTTGTTCAGCATTCACTTCTTCACGGCGTTCTGCGACAACGACAGAGAACTTTTCGAGCATTTCGTTTAACACGTCTAGCTCAATTTCTCGTGCCTGAACGCGCAGCGTACGAAGATTATTCAATGCTTTCAGCGCATCACTCATGGATATAACCCTTAACGAATCAAAATATGTAAAGCGCGCAGTTTACGGTAAAAAATTGATAAAGGAAATAAGCTAAAGCACAGATAGAGCTGTAAAAAGAAAAGAAGATTGGCTAACCCGTCTGGGTTAATGCGTTAGCATAAAAAAACAAGAACAAATATAAAGCAGCTACTCTGCCAGCATGCGTGTAATAGCGCGAGCGCCTGCAAAACCATCGGCATAATGCCATAACCCAGGGCGATCTCTTTATCTGCTCTCTGTTATCTGATTGAAAAAAAGGCTTTTATGTAACCCCGGCTATTATATTGGCGGCGATATTTTACGCCTCCCTTATTCAACAGTGCCTAAGCGATCAGCAACAGAGAGTTATATGCTTGTTAAGAGAGCGGGCCATTGCGCAGCGTTATCGTTGACGTTCGCAATATTTCCACGCTGGGAAAGTCAGGTGGTTAATATCATGGCGCGGCGGTAGTGACGTGCGCAACCATCACGGCAGCTAAATTAGCGTGCAACGTTCCAGTATTGGTTGTTATGAAATAATTTTTTTAGGCAGGCTGATGCGCATCGCTATATTAGCCCGCCTTACATCACAGAATTAAAGGGAGCGACTTGCGCTTATTTCCGGCTACAAAGGCAGAAATAGCGCTGTTATAGCTGGCGCGTCAGGAAAAGAGCAGAGCGTCTTAAGATGACTCTGCGTTCAGGTGAATGCCGTCTTCCTGGCCCGTTAATGCGTGCAGCCAGGCTGGGCCACTGCCACTACCCTTTCCGGTAACTTCCAGTTCTCAGGCTTTTGACAGCCTTGCTTCCTGAATAAACCCCTTATCTATCAGTCGCTTTCATGTCACAGCCTGTTATCGGTATTTTGCAGCATTTTTTAACAATTACTTGCAATGATAATGGCAATGCGTATATTTCTCATTTGCTTTATTACAGGATCGCGTTAGTAGAGCGTCTTACAGCCGGGCAGGTAATGCGCCTCGGCAACCAGTGGCAGCCACACCCAATAAAGAAAAAAGAGGAACAGCGATGTCTTTTGATGTTCACCGCGTCAGGGAATTCTGCGAGGGCGATTGCGCCAGCGCCATGAAACACCCTCTGCAACGCTCGCTGCTGGCCATGCTGATCGCCGCCAGCGTCGCGCAAAGCGCTCAGGCCGCCGATACGTCTGCACCAGACGAACAGACGCTTAACGTAGACGCCAGCGCCAGCAGCACCGGGCAACAGGACGCTCGCGATTACAGCGTGCCGATTACCCGCGCGGGCACCAAAATGGCGCTCACCGCACGCGATATTCCGCAGTCGGTTACCGTGGTCAGCAAGCAGCGCATGGAAGATCAGCAGCTTCAGTCGCTGAATGACGTGCTGCACACCACCACGGCGATTACCGGCGTGAGCAGCGATATGGATCGCACGACTTACTACGCTCGCGGCTTCCCCATCGACAATTTTATGGTCGACGGCATTCCGACCACCTTCGCCTCGCGCTGGAATCTCGGCGATGCCCAGTCCGATATGGCGCTTTACGAACGTGTGGAAGTGGTGCGCGGCGCGACCGGTTTGCTGACCGGGCCGGGCAATCCTTCCGCCGCCGTCAATATGGTGCGGAAACATGCTGACAGCAAAACATTCACCGGCAGCGTCTCCGCTACCTACGGCAGCTGGGGCAAACAGCGCTATGTCGCCGATCTCTCTACCCCCCTCAACGGTGACGGCAGCGTCCGTGGTCGTCTGGTCGCTGGCTATGATGACAAGAACAGCTTTATCGAACGCTACGGCGCGCAGAAGCAGTTTGTCTATGGCGTGGTGGATGCCGACCTGACTGATGCCGCAACCCTTTCCGTGGGCTATGAGTTCTCGCAGGTCAATACCGATTCGCCGATGTGGAGCGGCACGCCGCGCTGGTACACCGACGGCACGCAAATCCATTCCCGTCGCGGCTATAACACCGCGCCGGAGTGGGCCTACAACGATAAAGAGAACAAGAAAGTTTTTGTTAATTTCAAGCAGGATTTCGCCAACGGCTGGAATCTCACGCTGAACGGCACGCACAACGAGATGTTCCTCGACAGTAAGCAGCTCTATCTTGACGGCTACTTTGATAAAACCAGCGGCCTTGGCGTTTCGCAGTACGCAAACTATCCGGTAGTAGGCGGAACCGGCTACAACACCGGCAAGCGCAAAGTCGATGCGGTTGACGCCTTCGCCAGCGGCCCCTATGAACTGCTGGGCCGTCAGCATGAGATGATGCTGGGCGTTAACTACAGCCGTCAGCAGAATAAGTACTACAGCGCCTGGGCCAATATCTCGGCGGACGAGTTGGGCGATTACAATACCTTTAACGGCGACTTCCCGGAAACCAGCTGGGGCGAGCGTGCGCTGACCGACGACAGCACCACGGTTCGCCAGAAATCAGTCTATCTGGCGACGCGTATCTCGCTGGCCGATCCGCTGCATCTGATCCTGGGGGCGCGTTATACCAACTGGAATCGTCAGACGCTGACCACCGGCGAGGAGCTGGAAAAGAACAATATCACCCCTTACGGCGGGTTGATCTACGACTTCGCGGAGAA
>NZ_DJDN01000009.1:27595-36615 GCF_002431095.1 Pantoea sp. UBA5923
AGTTATACCTCGGTATTCCAGCCGCAGGATTACCGCGACAGCAGTGGCGCTTTCCTGTCGCCGGTTATCGGGAAAAACTACGAGGTGGGCGTGAAATCTGACTGGCTTAACAGCCGTCTGACCACCACGCTCTCGGTGTTCCGTACCGAGCTGGACAACGTTGGCGAAGACACCGGTCAAATCATTTCAGGATCGCAGTCGACCGCGTACGTAGCGAAAGATGGCGTAGTCAGCCGCGGCATCGAGTTTGAGCTGAACGGCGCGCTGACCGATAACTGGCAGATGACCTTCGGCGGCACCACCTATCTGGCGGAAGATCGCGACGGCAACGCCTATAACTCGCAGCTGCCGCGCACCCGCTTCAACCTCTTTACCAGCTATCGCCTGCCGATGCTGGAGCAGCTGACGCTGGGCGGCGGCGTAGACTGGCAGACGCATACCTGGCAGGATGTTGGCGCGCCGGAAGGCAACGGCACATGGCGCGCGCGTCAGGGCAGCTACGCGCTGGTGGATCTTTTCGCGCGTTATGACGTGTCGAAAAACCTTTCGCTACAGGCCAACCTGAATAACCTGTTCGACAAAGAGTATGACACCTGGGTCGGCGCCTATAACGTTTACGGCGAGCCGCGCAACTTCTCGGTATCGGCGACCTATCGCTTCTGATAAGAGATTGGGTATATACAGCAACGCCGCCGCCGGTAATCTGCGGCGGCGTTTTCATTCTGGTCGATGATGGCGGCTGCACTTTTTGCCGTTACGGAAAAGCGTCTCTTTGGCCTGGCTCCCGCTTGCTGTAACGCGCCCAGGTTGAACCTGACGGTATCAGCACAACCTGAGCTGCTGCGAGGTCTGCACCGCCGTTGCCTCTTGCAGGGTTTCGGCGGGCTGATCGTGCCTGAAAAGCTGTGTGCTGAGATAATTAGCGCCGCCGTCAGCCAGCAGCAGGACGATACGTTTGCCCTGATTTTCTGGCCGCGCCGCCAGCTGCTGCGCGGCAAACAGCACCGCGCCCGACGAATCCCCCACCAGAATGCCTTCCGTCAGCGCGAACTGGCGCGCAGCCTGATACGCCTGCCACGTCTCTACCGCAATCGCTTCGTCATAGGCCTGACGATCCAGATTGGGCGGGATGCGTTCGGGCGGCTGGCCGCTAAAGGCGTGAATGCCGGTAATCTCCAGCGGTTCCGGACGTTGCGCGCTCGGCTGCGAATCTGGGCCTGGCTCGACTGCTACCACCTGAATGGCGGGATCCTGAGCTTTAAGGTAGCGCCCGATGCCGGAGAGCGTGCCGCCAGTGCCCACTGAGGCGACGAATATATCGAGCCTGCCCTGGGTATCGCGCCAGATCTCCGGGCCGGTGGTCAGCTCATGAGCGCGCGGGTTCGCCGGGTTCTGTAGCTGCTGCAAAAAATGCACGCCCGGCTCGGCTTCGGTCACCTGCGCCACCAGCCAGCGCGTGGCGGCGACAAAGTCGCCGTCGCTGGACGCATAGTAATCGGCGAAGCCCGGCACCGTGCTAAAGGGCACGACTTCCGCGCCATAGGCCTGAATAATTTTGCTGCGTTCGATGCTGACGAAATCGTTAATATAGACGCGAAAATGATAGCCTTTGGCCGCCGCGATCGAGGCGACGCCGATGCCGGTATTACCGCTGGTGGTTTCGGCGATGGTGTCGCCCGGCTTGATCAAACCGTCACGCTCCGCCTGCTCGATCATCGCCAGCGCAACGCGATCCTTGACGCTGTGGTTAGGGTTAAACAGCTCCAGTTTGCCAAGCAGTTCGGCGCGAACGCCCAACCGCTCGCTGAAGCGCGACAGGCGCAGCAGCGGCGTTTGGCCAATCAGTTCGGTGACAGAATTATAGACAGATGCAGCCACAGGCGACTCCTCTTGTTAAAGCGTTACCATTTCACCGCGTTGCGTTGCCAGGCGAGCATGCGGTCGCGAACCATAAACAGCAGCGTAATCAGCGATGAGAAAAGCACCGCCATAACGATCAGCGCGGCATACATATTGGCGTAGGCCGCCCAGCCCTGCGCCCACTGCAAATACCAGCCCAGCCCCGATTTGACGCCCATCATCTCCGCCGCCACCAGCACTGAAAATGAGGCGCCCAGCCCCATAAACAGTCCGACGAACAGATGCGGCAGCGAGGCGGGAACGGCGACGCGCAGCACCAGAAACAGCGAACTGGCGCCCAGCGTGCGCGCCACGTCGTAGTAGCGCTTATCGACGCTGGCGACGCCCGACCAGGTGAGCACCGTCACCGGAAACCATGTCGCCAGCGCGATCAGGAAAACGGCAGCGGAGAAGCTGGAGGGGAAAAAATAGAGTGACAAGGGCAGCAGCGCCGTGGAGGGCACCGGGCCAAGAAAGCGCAGGAGCGGATGCACCCAGTAGCCCAGTCCGCGCGACCAGCCGATGGCGACGCCGGTCACGAAGCCGACAAGCGCGCCATAGAGAAAGCCGAGCGCCAGCAGGCGCAGCGAATTGAGCACACTGTCAAGCAGGCGTGGCCAGTCGGTGGCCCAGGCCTCAATCAGCGCGCGCGGCGGCGCGAAGAAAGGGGCGGGCAGCAGCGCCAGCTTGGCGGTAACGTACTCCCACAGACCGATCAGCAGCGCCAGCGCAATGAGCCAGCGTCCGCTGCGCTTTAGCGGCTGCCAGACTTTCAGCGCGGGCGCGGCGCTGGAAGCCAGCACCAGTAAGGTGAGCAGCGCCGCCAGCGCGATAAACAGCGCATGGGTCTCATTGACGAAACGCGGTGCCGCGAAGCCCTGCGGTTTATCCGGCACCGCGACCATTAGCACGACCAGCGCCCACCACGCCAGCAGCGCGCCCCACAGCGCCGGTTCAGTGCGTCGCGACTCGGCGCGACGACGCAGCGTCAGAATATCAGTGGCCATGCCGCTCTCCTTAACTCATCTTCATCGCGTGATGCGGGCCGCTATCCGGCAGCAGATCGGGCACGTAGTGCTCGGCAAACTTCTGCGCATCGGTGTCCGGGCGAATAACGTTGATTTTTTTCAGCTCGTCGACGTAGACCGCTACTTCGCCGCGCAGCTGCGCGCTGGTCGAGTGATGGCTATGGGTGTGCTCTTTCAGCATCGCGACGATGGACGTTATCGGCACCGAACCGGGCAGCCAGGGCTGGAAAATCTTTGCCGTTTCTTCCGGATGGTCGGCGGTCCACTGCTGCGCATCGACGATCGCCTGCGTAATCGCCTGCGCGGTTTTGGGATCGTCGCGCACCAGCGAGCCGCGCAGCCCCAGCACGCAGCAGGTGAGGTGGGCATATTCGCCGTTCAGGTTGTTGTCCACCTCTACCAGCCCATGCTGCTGCTTCAGCAGCCAGCCCTGCGGATCGTCTATCGCCAGCGCCTGTACTTCGCCTTTGCGCAGCGCCTCGCCGAAAAGATCGGCGGGATACTGCAGCCAGCTCACCGATGTATCGGGATCGATGCCCTGCTTCGCCAGCTGAATAGCGAAAAAGTTGCGGACGGGGCTTGCCTGATCTGTAACCGCCACCGATTTTCCCACCAGCGCCTTAACGCTGCGAATGCCGCTGTTTGCCGGGGCGAGCAGGCGCATGCAGCCACCGTGCGTGCCGACGGTAAGGTCGACGTCAAAGCCCTGCTCCAGCGGCTTAAGCCAGCGCAGCGCCATGCCGATGCCGCCGTCCGCCTGACCGGTGGCAATCGCCTGCAACAGCGCATCCGTCGGACCGCTAAAGTTCACCGGCTCAACGTTAAGGCCATACTTTTTAAAGAAACCCTGCTTTAGCGCCACCGAAATGGGCGACTGACAAACGGCGGTCTGTCCCCACGCCAGCCGAAGGGTTTTTAACGGCGGGTCCTCCGCCAGAACGGAACCCGTCAATATCGGGCTTAACCCGATGCCCGCACCCAGCGTGGCGAGGCCGCGCAGCAGCGTGCGGCGGCTCATCGGTCGTGAATCTAATGCCATAGCGCTATCCCTTTATGTGAATTACCGGGAAATTAACGCATGCGCCAGGCGTCACCAAATAACAATCCCGCATGACCTCATGCGATATTTCATTATGAAAACCCGGCAAACCCATTACCGCTATTCGCATATTTCATTCGGACCTGGCGTGTTATTTATGAAACGACTTATGCGTAATTCGGAGGGTATTTTATGGCGACGCAACAGGCGGGCGTGAATATCGACATCGATAATGTCAGCCACTACTTTACGCTGGAAGGCAGCGATCTGCCGGTGCTGGAAAATATCAGTTTGCAGGTGCGGTCAGGCGAGTTTGTGGCGCTGCTGGGACCCTCCGGCTGCGGCAAATCGACGCTGCTGCGTCTGCTGGCTGGCCTGGAGCAGCCCGCCAGCGGCGTGCTGGCGGAGGAGGGACGCGCTATCACCTCGCCGCATCCGTCGCGCGTGGTGGTGTTTCAGGATCCCACGCTCTATCCGTGGCGCACCGTTTACGACAATGTCGGGCTGGGGCTGCAAATTCGCGGCGAGCGCAAACAGGCGGCGCAAATCCGCATTGAGACCATGCTGGAGCGCGTCGGGCTGAGTGAATTCGCCCGCGCCTGGCCGCATCAACTCTCCGGCGGTATGGCACAGCGTGCCGCGCTGGCGCGGGCGCTGGTCAATCATCCGCGCCTGCTTATTCTCGACGAGCCGCTCGGCAAGCTCGACTCGCTGACGCGCCTGCGCATGCAGCAGGAGATCGTCGATCTCTGGCAGGAGCAGCAATTCACCACGCTGATGGTGACGCACGATGTCGAAGAGGCGCTGATTATGGCGAATCGCGTGGTGGTATTGAGTTCTCGTCCGGCGCGGGTGCTGGATGTGATCGAGGTAAGGCAGGCTTATCCACGCCGTCGCGACGATATTGAACTGGTGGCGCTGCGCAGCCGCGTACTGGCGCTGCTGGGTGCTGAGCGGGCCGCGGCCTGAGACGGGCCGCTACCTGTTCAGCCGCTCCGCCATTTTCAGCGCGTTAGTGAATATAGCCTCGGCAATTGCGGGCGGGATATCGGCGGGCAGCTGCTTCCTGACGCGCGCTACGGCGGCCGGAAACGCCTCCGCGAAGAAAGCGAGGATCTGCGTCATCCGCTCGGTGGAGAAGCGGACGCTTGCCGCCGTGGCGAGGAAATGGCGCGGAAAGATTTTATCGATTTCCACCTTTTTGCCTTTCGACGCGGTGAGCCCCATCGCCAGCTTCAGTTCGCGAATATTGAGGCCGGTGCCGCCCAGTACCGGATAAGCGGAAAGAATGTCGTAGAACGGCGTCAGCCGGTAGCTGCCGCCGCGCTCGATATAGAGCGAAAAGTTCTTCGCATGCCCGTCGGTCGCGCCGATCAGCCACTGGAACACCTGAAACTTCATAAAATCGTCGCGATCCTCCAGCGCATTGCTGGAACCCATCAGCAGCGACATGATCGCCGCGATGCCCGGCCCGCCGTCAGATTCATATTTTGTCGCGGAGGCGAGGCCGAGGCTCTGGCAAATATCCTCCTGCGGCAGGCGCAAAAGCCGCGCACCGTCAGCGCTCCAGCGCCGGTCGAATCGCTCTACCGCCAGCGCGCGCAGCTTGCCAGCCGTGATAATGGCGGCGTCAGGCACGCGAAAACCCAGCTCGCGCGCCAGCGCCAGGCAGACATATTCGTTTTCCACGCTGTCGCGCATATCGAGCGTCGCGAAAGGCTGCTTAATTTCGCCGATCGGCAACTTAATGATATGTGACGTGGGCGTCGGCCCCTGCGGGACGGCCCAGCCCTGAGGCGTTTTCAGCAGCGCGGTTTTCTCCTGCGCGCCCGCGACGGAAATGCGGAAGTCGCGCTCTTCCGGGATCATCCCCAGCGGAATATCGCTCTGATACGCTGAAAGTATTTTTTCCAGCCGCGCGGCGTCGAGCGGCTCATAACGCACAGAGAGATCGGGCGCGGCGGCCTCAGCGGGCAGCAGCATCACCGCGCCGACGCTGTCACGGCCTACTTCCCGCAGCAGATCGAACGGCTGCATCGACTTCGCCCGATAACGGTTAAGAATGCGCTCTCTGACGCGAGGATTATCAGGCAGCAGGTTATCGAAAAAGTTGATGACGCTGGCAGAGGCGATAGCGGGGTACTGCAGCGGCAGCGAGAGCGACAGCGGCCTCGCCAGCGGATTACTCAGCCAGCCAGGCTCATACTGAAAGATATGCGCGCCATTTTTCTGGCGCGTCAGCGTGCCGACGCGTTCGCCATTCATCCAGGCGCTAAGCTGATCCATTACCACTCCAGCTCCTTGCCGCTCTGCGTCGATTTATTCTGAATCACCAGCTCCTGCTCCAGCGACTGCAGGATCTTAAACAGCGTAGTCAGCGTAGTCTTGTCAGGATTATTTTCAAAGTTCGATACGGTGGCCTGCTTGATGCCGACCCGGCGCGCCAGATCGCTCTGCGTCCAGCCGCGCTTCTGTCGTTCAAGCCTGATCAGATGGGCCAGCTGTTGTGGGCTGTAGATCATCGCTGCTCCTGTGGTAAGGCGGGGAGGGGATATATCCCCTCCCGCGGATAAAAACGAAATTATACCCACCAGAGGATAAAGTAAAGCTTATCCGCGCCTGCGGATAATTCAGCGGCCCCAGCGGCTTTGCAAATAGCGCACCGCCGGCTGCGTCTGCGGCTGTTCGAGGTAGTTTTCCCGGAACAGAATAGTGCCGTCGATGCCCGGCGTGGACTCGTTCAGATCGAGCTGTTTTTTTAACTCCGGCACGCCGTTTCCGACCGTCCAGTCCGGCTCGGTGCGCGACGGTTCGCCCACTTTATAGAGCGCCACGCCAATATAGAGACGCGTATGGGTCGGCTTCACCACATCCGCCCACCAGTGCGCCAGTACGTCGTAACGCGCCGCCTGCCGCGCAAAAGGCCAGTAAAGCTGGGGAGCGATATAGTCGAGCAGCCCTTGCTGCACCCAGCGCCGGGTATCGGCGAAGGCTTCGTCATAGGCCGCCGCGCCGCGCGTGTCGGAACCAGCCGCATCGTGCGACAGATTGCGCCAGACGCCTGCCGGGCTGACGCCAAATTGCACCTGCGGCTTAAGCTGTTTGATGGTGCGCGAAACCTGTTCGATCAGCAGCTGCGTATTGTGGCGCCGCCAGTCCGCCTTCGAGGCGAATCCCTGGCCGTAAGCGCGATAGGTCTGGCTGTCGTTAAGCGGCGAGGCGGAGGTTTCTGCATAGAAATAGTCGTCGAACTGCACGCCGTCAACGGGATAGCGCGCCACGACCTCCGCCACAATGCTGGTAATCCAGTCGCGCGCGTCCGGAATGCCGGGATCGAGCACCAGACGGTCGCCAGCGGTGCGGATCCAGTCGCGGTGCAGCACATACACGCTGGCGGGATGGCGCGTCAGCGTGCGGTTCAGCCCGGCGATCGTCGAGGGTCGGGTATTGACGGCGACACGGTAGGGGTTAAACCAGGCGTGTACTTTCATGCCGCGCTTGTGCGCTTCATCCAGCATAAACGCCAGCGGATCGTAGCCGGGATCCTCACCGATAGCGCCGGTCAGCATATCGGACCAGGGCAATATATCTGAGCGCCAGAGCGCGGTGCCGTCCGGCTTCACCTGAAAGAAGACGGTGTTGATGCCGAGACTTTTCAGCCTGTCGAGCTTATCTGTCAGCGCCTGCTGTTGCAGGCGGATGCGCAGCGCCGCGCTGCTGACGTTGACCGAATTAACCGGCGGCCAGTCGAGACGGGAGACGGTCGCCAGCCAGACGCCGCGCATCGGCTGCTGCGCGGGGGCAGGCTGCGTTTTTTGCGGCGGCGTCCTGGCGGGAAAGGGCGTCACCAGCGACTTTGGCGGCTCGGAGGCGCAGCCGGCCAGCAGCAGCGCGGCGGCGAGCAGGGATTTTTGGCGCGCCGTAGAGAAAAAACCGAGGGAACCCTTGATGATAAACTCCTTTTTAGCTGTTCCTTTATCTGAGGTTCCTCATTCTCAGGTTATTACGGCGCAAGTCAACCGCCAGGCCGCCGCGCGCTTACTGATGAAAGCGCAGCGCCAGGTTAAAGCCCTGCTCCGCCGTCACCACAATGGCATCCTGCGCTTCACGGAAGGGAATATCGCCGAGCAGCAGGCTCGCTTTGACCTTTTCCAGGCTGTCGCTACGGAAGCTGAGCGCAGACATACGCGGCGAGCCGTCATAATCCTCCGGCAGCGAGCCGAAGCGCGTCTGCGCATAGGCGGCAGAGGCGAAACGCACCTTCGCTTCGCCCGCCTTCAGTACGAACGCGCCATCCTGACAGGCCAGAATGCGATCCGCGCCGAACAAATGGCTGTACACCTGGGCGGCGCGCGCCGGATCCTGCGCCACAATGACAAACTCGCTGATGCCCTGCACGCCGTTTGGGTGCGTCTGCCAGGCGGCCTGCCACACCGCATGCGGCGTGTCGTGCTGGCAGAAGAAGCTGCGGCCGTTGGGGATCAGCGCCGGGCGTAGCCGAACGGTACGAAAGTGCGCCTCGCTCGCTTCGCCGTCCGGCAGCGTCACCGGGCGGTGAAACGAGGCGGGCGCATCACCATCCAGATCATGATGCTGCAGGTGCAGAAACGTGCTCTCCGCATCCTGCGTTTTCCAGACCAGCCCGCTCAGGCCGAGCGGCGCCTGCCACAGGTCAGCGCGCCGTTCGCCGCGTCCTGGCTCGTAGCCCAGCAGCTCCAGATAGTTTTCGCCGAAAATCGCCAGATGGTTGCTGGAGCCGAGCGTATGGTGGCCGCGCTCGCTGAGTTGAAAGCCGAGCCGACGATAAAGCGCGCTCGCCTCATCCAGCCGATCGGCCACATTGATAACCGCATGATCCAGCACAGGTACAGGAACGGGGATCGCCATCTCTTTTCTCCTCTTTTTCGTCATGCGCTGGCCAGGATATCCAGCGCGTGCGGCACAAGCTGAGTAAAGTAGTCCACCGCCGGTTCGATAATGCCTTCATCGGGATCGAACCCGGGATGATGCAGTCCATATTCGCTGGCGCTGCCGATGCTGACAAACGCGCCCGG
>NZ_DJDN01000009.1:36663-37235 GCF_002431095.1 Pantoea sp. UBA5923
GATGCTGACAAACGCGCCCGGCACATGGTGCAGGTAGAAGGCAAAATCTTCGCCGCCCATCTGCGGCGTGCCGCGTTCGGCACGGAAGCCGCTCGCCTGCGCCTGCGCCAGCATAAAATCGGCCCAGGCGGGCGTATTTACCAGCGCAGGCGGGCCGGCTACCCACTCCAGTTCCGCCTGCGCGCCAAAGCCGGCGGCGATGCTGCCGATAAGCTGGCGCATCTTGTGCGGGATGGCGGTGCGAATCGCATCGTTATGGGTACGCACTGTGCCTTCCAGTTCCACGCTTTGCGGCAGCACATTCCAGGTATTGCCCGCAGTAAAGCGCGTCACGCTGAGCACCACTGACTCCAGCGAACTGAAGACGCGGCTCGGCAGGGTTTGCAGCGCGGTCACGATATGACTGCCGATCACAATGGCGTCGATACCCTCATGCGGCCGCGCGGCGTGCGCGCCCCGGCCGTGAATATGAATGGTGAAGCGGTCAACGTTGGCGTAAAAGGCGCCGCCGCGCGTGCGCAGCGTGCCGAGCGGCAGGTCCGGCGCGTTATGCATGCCGAAAATCGCCTGTA
>NZ_DJDN01000009.1:37308-40108 GCF_002431095.1 Pantoea sp. UBA5923
CTGAACCGGCGCCGTTAAAGGTCTCTTCCGCCGGCTGGAACAGAATGCGCACGCGCCCTGGCAGCTGCTGCTCCTGCTGCCGCAGGCGGTGCGCCACGCCGAGCATTATCGAGGTGTGCAGATCGTGGCCGCAGGCGTGCATAACGCCAGGCTGCTGCGACCTCCACGGGCGGTCGACAGCCTCGTCGATGGGCAGAGCGTCGATATCGGCGCGCAGCGCAATCAGCGGTTCGCCCTGGCCTGTCTCCGCTACCACGCCGGTTTTCAGCGCCAGCGGCAGCAGGCGAATATCGCCCTGTCGCAGCCAGCGCGTGATGCGTTCCGTGGTCTGAAATTCATGATTCGACAGTTCTGGATGCTGATGCAGCTCGCGTCGCCAGGCGATCAGTTGGTCAGGTGACAACATACTTATCCTTGTGCGTCAGAAGGCAGAAAGGGCTCGCCGAGCGTCAGCATCAGGCGGTTCGCCCAGGCGAAGAAAGCGGTCGACTGCACCAGATCGAGCTGCGCCAGCGTATCCAGCCCCTGCTGGCGCAGCGCCTGAAGCTGCGCCTGGCTGGCGCCGGGCGGCGTAACCGAGAGCGAGGCAGAGAAATCGATATCGGCGGCCCAGCGCGGCGACTGACCATGCGACAGCGCCGCGCCGGGCGCGACATTCAGCAGTTTCTGCACTGCATCCTTATCTTTAGAAAGCTGCGCCGCCTTGCGCGCATGCACCGAGGCGCAGTAGATGCAGCCGTTGATCTTGCTGGCTACCGTAGCGGCCAGTTCGCGTTCGGCGCGCGATAAACCGCCGGCGGTATAGAAGATGCCCTTGTCAGTGAGGGTGCGCTGCTCCAGCACCGGCTGGTTGCGCGCCAGCAGGCGGAAATAGTCGGAGTCGCTGTGGCCGAAACGCGCCAGAATCGCCTGCTCTTCGGCGTCAAACTCCGCCAGCGGCTTCGCCGCCAGCCAGGGTTCCCAGCCGAGTTCCGCCTGGGTAAAAGCGGTGGGCGCGGTTTGCCCGCTGGCAGTGCGTTCGGCGGTATGCCAGCGGCCTGCGACGGCGGCGCGCGGCGGGCTGCTCGTCTCTTCACCCTGTAGCAGCCGCAAACCGGCAAGCAACCGACTCTGGAAGCTGATAAAGGCCACCAGCTGCGCCAGCGTGACCACGCCGCGCGCGCTCCAGCCAGCGTCGCGCAGCGCCTGGATATGCTCAGGCGCGGCGGCGACCGGCTCAAAGGTAAGGCGTCTGGCAAAGGCCAGCGCCTGCGTCTGGCGCGCGGCGTCGCCGAGCGGCTGGAACGCCTGATGCGCGGCATAGTGCGCGCGCAGCCGTTCAGCGCCATGCCACTCCGCCACCTGCGCCGCCAGCGCGACGCGTTCAGCCAGCGGGAAATCGGCCTCCTGCTGGCTGAACAGCACCTCATAGCTGCCCTGCGTATGCCGGGTGGCGGCATCGCGCGTGGCGCGCGCCTGCGCCAGTTCGCTGGCGGGATCGATATCGGCCAGTTCGGCCAGCAGATCGTGGGATTGAGTCATGATTTCTCCTGAGAAGTCAGCGTACGCAGCCAGGGCGCGATCTGTTCGGCGATAAGTTCAATGGAGCGCAAGGTATCGGCGTGCGACGGCTCGACGGAGTGCACCTGAAACGAGATATCGGTAACGCGCGGCAGCACGCTGTCCTGCGCCAGCGAGGCGCGCACCCTGGCGGGATCGCCGATATGGGCGTCGAACTGCGCGAAAATATCGTCCAGCGACTCGCCGCGCAGCGCATGTCCGGCGGCGCGATACTGCTGCGCCTGATGACGGATGCCCGGCTCGGCAACGCGGCGCGCCCAGGCGTCCGAATCGGCGACAAAGGCGGTGCGCGAGGCGAGAATACGCGGCGCAACGCCCGCAGGCAGCGCGGCAAGGTAGGCGTCGATAAGCGGGTTCTGTATCGCATCCAGCGCGCGCGCCGGATCTTCTGCCGGACGCGGCTGAGTGCGCGACAGCATCAGGCCGTGGCCAGCCGCCCCGGCGCGCGCCGCCCCCTCGGCGGAAAAGGTGGCGATCCAGACGCGCTGCGCCAGCTGCGGCGCGGCAGGGTAAAGATGATTATCAGGATGACCCAGCGAATCGCCGCGCCAGGCGCTGAGCAGCTGATGCAGGTTATCGGCGAACGCGGCAGCGCGCTGTTCAAAGGTCAGGCCGAAGGGCAGAAAGGAGTCGGGCGTGCCGCCGGAGCCCAGGCCGATTTCCAGACGTCCCTCCGCCAGCAGATCCAGTACCGCCGCATCCTCCGCCACGCGCAGCGCATTCTCCATCGGCAGGGTGATAATCGCCGTACCGAGACGGATGGTGCGGGTATGCGCCGCCGCGTGCGCCAGAAAGACCAGCGGAGCGGGCAGGCCACCCTCCGCCTCGTGAAAATGGTGCTGCGCAATCCAGGCGCTGTCAAAGCCGAGCCGTTCGGCGTGCTGAATCTGTTCGGTTGCCAGGCGGTAGCGCTGCTGCGCAGATGCCTTATCCAGCAGCCGGGTAAAAAAGCCAATGCGTCGCGTCATGCGGAAGCCCTCATTCGCTGAGTAAACCGGGGAATAGCGGCGATCAGTTCGCGGGTGTAGGCGTGACGGGGAGCGTCAAACAGCGTGACAACGTCACCGCTCTCTACCACTTCGCCTGCACGCAGTACCGTGATGCTGTCAGCCATATGGCGCACCGTCGCCAGGTCATGGGTAATAAACAAATAGGTGAGGCCCAGCTCGTTCTGTAACTGTTGCAACAGCAGCAGAATTTGCGCCTGAACAGTGACGTCGAGCGCCGAGGTCGCCTCGTC
>NZ_DJDN01000009.1:40338-40567 GCF_002431095.1 Pantoea sp. UBA5923
GCTGGCGCTGGCCGCCGGAAAGCTCGCGCGCCCCGCGCGTCAGAAGCTCGGCAGGCAGCGCCACACGCTCCGCCACCGCCTCGGCGCGCTGCAGACGTTCAGCGGCACTGAGCCGTTCGAAATTGCGCAGCGGCTCCTCAATAATCTCCCGCAGCGTCTGGCGCGGATCGAGCGAGGCGAAGGGGTTCTGATAGACAAACTGAATTTTGCGCCGCAGCTGGCGCAGCGC
>NZ_DJDN01000009.1:40861-45154 GCF_002431095.1 Pantoea sp. UBA5923
AGATGCGGCGCGGCATCCCGCAGCAGCTGGCGGGTATAGACGTGCTGCGGCGCGCCAACCAGCTGCGCGGCAGGCGCCGACTCCTGAATCTCGCCATGGCGGAACACCATAATGCGGTCTGCGCGCTCGGCGGCTAACGCCAGATCGTGGGTGACGAACAACACGGCGGTGCCGGAGTCGCGGCGCAGCGCGTCGAGCAGATCGAGGATGCGCTTCTGCACCGTGACGTCGAGGGCGCTGGTGGGTTCGTCGGCAATAATAAGATCGGGGCTGAGCGCCAGCGCGATAGCAATCAGCACGCGCTGTTTCATGCCGCCCGATAGCTGGTGCGGATACTGAAGCGCCCGCTGTTCGGGATGGCTGAGGCCGACGCGGGTCAGCAGTTCCACCACGCGACGCTGGCGCTCTTCACCGTTGAGCGCAGTATGCAGGCGCAGGATCTCCTCGACCTGCGCGCCAACGGTTTTTACCGGATTAAGAGAGTTGCCAGGATCCTGCGGCACCAGGCTGATGCGCACGCCGCGCAGTCGGTCGAGGCGTTTTTGCGACCAGTCGGCAATATCTTCGCCGTTCAGGCGGATCTCTCCGCTGTCGCGGCGGGCATTTTCCGCCATCAGTCCGATAATCGCCTGCGCGGTGGTGGTTTTACCGGAGCCTGATTCGCCTACCAGCGCCACCATTTCACCGGCCTGAAGTTCGAAGCTGACGTCGTGTACCACCTGACGCCATTGATGCCCGCTGCGATAGCTCAGGCTGAGATGTTTAACCGCCAGCAGCGGTAGGGGTGTGCTCATCGGCGACCTCCTGCAATCTGAACGCTGATGCGACTGGCGGCGAGCACCACGGCGATCACCAGCAGGCCGGGGAACGTGGTCAGCCACCATGCGGTAGAGAGATAATTACGCCCTTCGGCGATCAGCAGTCCCCATTCAGGCGCGGGTGGCGGCGTGCCATAGCCGAGAAAACTGAGCGTCGAGAGCGCCAGAATTGCCTGGCCGAACTGCAGCGCGGCGAAGGCAATCGCGGGCGTCAGCGCATTGGGGACAATATGGCGGCGCAGCACAGCGAAAAAGGTGCCGCCGCTGCCGAAGGCCGCTTCAACGTAGTCGCTGTGGCGGATACGCACGACTTCGCCGCGCGTCAGCCGCGCGAAGCTGGCGATCGACGCCGCGCCCACCGCCAGCGCGGCGTGCAGCGTGCCGAAGCCGAGCAGGATCAATACGCTGAGCGACAGCAGCAGCGAAGGAATAGAGAGCAGGACATCGACGGCGCGCATGATCAGCGCCTCGGTTCTACCGCCAGTCGCGCCCGCCAGCACGCCGAGCGCACTGCCCGCCGTCAGCCCCATTGCCACCGCGATGGTCGCGGCGGAGAGGGACGCCGAGGCGCCGTAAACCATACGCGCCCAGAGATCGCGTCCCAGCTGGTCGGTGCCGAGCCAGTGTCCCGCCTGCGGTGCCAGGCGCTGCGCGCCGGGGATGCCTTCAGTGGCGCTGTAGTGGGTAAAGAGCGTCGGCGCGATCGCCGCGCCTGCTGCCAGCAGTAAAACCAGCCATGCCAGCCACAGGTCCGGCTGAATGCGCAGCGCCCGACGTGCGGCGGTCGGCGTGGCGCGCCGCGCAGAGGCATAATCAACAAGGCTCACAGGGCACCTCCGGAAACAGGTTGCAAACGCGGATCGAACTGCGGCATCAGCAGATCGACCAGCAAGTTGATCGCCACAAAGCCGAGCGCGGAGATCATCACCACGGCCTGAAGAACCGCGACATCCTGGTTATTGACCGCCTGCTGCGTCAGCTGGCCGAGACCGCCGAGGCCGAATACGGTTTCGGTGATTAGCGCGCCAGCGATCAGTTCGCCCAGCAGCAGCCCGGCGATGGTCAGCACCGGCAGCATGGCGTTGCGCAGCACATGACGCCACAGCACGCGGCTTTCGCTTGCGCCTTTGGCGCGTGCCACCGCCACAAAGGGCTGGGTAGAGACCTCATCAATGCTGCGCAGCAGGATCTGCGCCAGCGGTGCGGAGATCGGTACCGCCACCGTCACGATCGGCAGCAGCAAGCCCTGCCAGGGCGAAGGATTGATTATCGGGATCCAGCGCAGCTGGAAAGAGAAGATCTGAATCAGCGCAATGCCGAGCCAGAAAGTCGGTATCGAGATAAAAAGCGCGGGCACCGACTGTAACAGCGACCGCACTCTGCGCAGCGCGGGCAGACGGGAGAGCGCCGCCAGCCCGAAGGCGAGCAGCGTCGCCAGCAGAAAACCGCACAGCGCCAGACGCAGCGTGCCCGGCAGGCTGTCGGCAAGCTGCGCGCTGACTGCCACGCCCGCCTGCACCGAAAAGCCAAAATCGCCGTGAAGCATGGCAAACAGCGTATGCAGATATTGCCGCCATAGCGGACTGTCCGCGCCGTAGGCGAGGCGCATCTCCGCTATCTGCTGCGGGCTTAGCCCAAGGTCGGGGTTCTGAAATTTGATCAGCACCGCGTCGCCGGGCAACACCTGCAGCAGGACAAAAGAGAGGGTAAAGGCCGCCCATAACACCAGCAGGCCGCTACTCAACCGATGCAGCAGATAGCGTCTCATCGTTCACCCCGCCTTAATGTTTTTCCAGCCAGGCGCCGTAGAACGCCGGGCGGCCGACCGCTTCGAAGCGCAGGCCTTTCAGCCAGGGCGCGCCAGCGAAGACCTGCGGCTCCTCGAAGATCGGGATGACATAGGCGTTATCCAGCAGATAGCGCTGCACGTCGCCAGTCAGCTGCAGGCGTTTCGCCGGATCGACCTCGGCGGAGATAGCCAGCAGCAGGTTATTCAGCCTGTCGTCGCGGAAGTTCCTGACTTTGTCGCTGGAGCCGCCTTTTTGCAGCAGCGCGTCGCGGTTGGCGGGATAGAACTGACTTTTCACTACATCCGGATCGGCGCGGCCCACTTCCGAGACGGTAAGCGGCGTCTTCAGCGGATCGAGGCTGTCGAGGGTTTTGCTGCCGGCGTCGCCCGCTTTAACCGTCAGCGCGACGCCAACCTGACGCCACTGCTGGGCGATTAGCTGCAATACCTCTTTGTTTTGCGGCTGCGGCAGCGATTCATAAACCGTCAGCGCCAGCGGCTTGCCCTCTTTTATGCGAATGCCGTCGGCACCCGTTTTCCAGCCCGCGTCGTCCAGCAGCTTTTTCGCCTGTTCCGGGTCGAATGTTAATTTATCGCTGAGGTCAACGAAGCCCGCCGCGCTCGCGGCAATGACCGATTTCGCCTGCGGATAGGCGGGGGAGAAAAGGGTATCGACCACCTGTTTCGCATTGGTGGCGTGCAGCAGCGCCTGTCGCACACGCAGATCGCTTACCAGCGGATTGTCGGGGCGGAAGCTGATGCTGTCGTTCACGCCGCGCGTCGGTGCCGCGTAAAGAGGAAACTGCTGGTCCTTCGCCTGTTTCTCATCATAAGCCTGCACCTGGCGGATCACGTCTGCCTGGCCTGCCAGCAAGGCGCCGATGCGCACGCTGTCTTCCGGCGTGACGATAACTTTTATGCCGTCAAGGTTGGCAGGGCCTTGCTGCTGCGCATTTTTCGGCCCCCACTGATAATCCTTACGCGCGGTCAGATCGACCTCGCGGCCCAGCTTTTCGTCGCTGACCA
Organism: Pantoea sp. UBA5923; assembly: GCF_002431095.1. NCBI lineage: Bacteria > Pseudomonadati > Pseudomonadota > Gammaproteobacteria > Enterobacterales > Erwiniaceae > Pantoea > Pantoea sp. UBA5923. The sequence continues at coordinate 44,495 of NZ_DJDN01000009.1, forward strand.
CAAAGGGGCCGGAGCCGATAATATGGCGCGCGTCGCCAAGCTGGTCGAAATTACGCGCCAGCGTACTGAGCGAGACTAAGCCGGAGCCGATGGTCGCGGTGCCCTGTAAAAATCCGGGTGACGGTTTTTTAAAATAAAACTTCACCGTCAGCGGATCGATAACTTCGCTGTGGTCATAGTTATTAATCACCTCGGATACCGGCAGGCGTTGTGCTTTATTTCCCAGCCCGTAGGTGTCGAAGTTTTTCGCGACTGCACTGGCATCGAGCGGCGTGCCGTCAGAAAAGGTCACGCCAGGGCGAATTTTAAAGGTGTATTCGGTGTTATCTGCATTGCTGCTCCAGCTCTCCGCAATCCACGGCTCGACCTGTAGCGTCTCAGGATTTTGCCAGGTGAGCTTATCGGTGATCTGATTAAGGATGCCGCCGTTGGGATAGAAACCGCCGGCGGGCGGATAAAGCGTGGTGTGCGCCTGCTGCTCAAGGTAGATAAGCGTGCCGCCTTTAACCGGCGTCTCCGCCGCGTGAACCGTGAAACTCCCTGCAAGCAGAGCAAATGCCAGTGCGCGCGGCAGCGGCGAAAAATGAAATCGCATCATATGAATTCCTTTGTTATCAGTTGCCTCAGAGGCGGAATTCATCATCGGACCCGACGCAAGGC
>NZ_DJDN01000081.1:0-30474 GCF_002431095.1 Pantoea sp. UBA5923
AATGCCGTTAGACTCTTCGGGATGCCAGATGGCGATCTCCGGGCAGCGCACGCCCGTGGCGGCGCGATCGTAAGGCTCATACTCTTTCGCCAGATCGACAATCTGCGGCTGCGCGCGCGAATCGCTGGCGCCTGGCGCGTCGCCGTTTGGCCAGATATTGATAATTTCTGTGTGCATAAAACGGTCCTGATGCGAGGAGTGTTGTAATTTTTTTGTCGCGGCCGGATAAACAGCGTCCTGCTGTTATTGAAGAAAAGATGGTCTTTTTTTCGGCGGTCGTCCATCCGAAAACGGGGCGCAGAGAAGGATTCAGACTATGCCTGGAGTGAGGAGAGATAAGGATTAAGGTCGAAAAAGCGAGACTGGCACACGCATAAAAATCAACGCCAGTCTTTGCTGTGATGCTAACTAATATTTACCGCTGAATATCGGGCGCTAACACAAATGCAATATTGTTTTGGCTGGCCATTCAGCGGCGAAAATAACCCGCCCCGGTAGACTGGCATGCCTTTATTTCGGCATCGCCTCCAGCGGAATGATCGCGCCGCGATGCTGGATAACGGTGCTGGCGGTAAGGTGGCCGCGCTCGGCAGACGCCTGCGGCGAACCGCCCGTCAGACGCCGGGACAGATAGCCCGCGCTAAAGGAGTCGCCCGCGGCAGTGGTATCAATCACGCTCGCCGGATCGAGGCGCACCGCTGGCACATCGATCAGCGCATCGTCGCCGATCGCGACCAGACAAGAGTCCGCGCCGCGTTTAATCACGATTTCACTGACGCCTGCCGCGCGCGTGCGCTCAATCACCGCGCTTAGCGGATACTCGCCCCATAGCAGATGCTCGTCATCCAGCGTCAGAAAAGCGATGTCGGTGCGTTGCAGCATGGCGCTGTAGGCCTGCTGCGCGCTTGCTTTGTCGGCCCACAGGCGAGGACGATAGTTATTGTCGAAAATAACCTGACCGCCTCTGGCGCGGCAGCGGTCCAGAAGCGCCATCAGCTTCTCGCGGCTATCGGCGGGCAAAATCGCCAGCGAAATGCCGCTCAGGTAGAGGTAATCGTAGTGCGCCAGCTCGTCAACGATGGCAGAGGCGTGCGGGGCGTCGAGCCAGTAACGCGCGGCGGCGTCGCTGCGCCAGTACCAGAAGGTACGCTCGCCTTTATCATCAGTTTCAATGAAATAGAGGCCAGGCATCTTGTTTTCCAGCCGCTGGATTAAGCCGGTATTGACCTTTTCCTGCTGCCAGGCGGCGATCATCTGATCGCTGAAGGAGTCGATGCCCAGCGCCGTGACGTAATCGACGCTAAGCTGCGCCTCATCGACCTGGCGCGCCAGATAAACTGCCGTGTTCAGCGTATCGCCGCCAAAGCCGCGTTTAATGTTCTCACCCTTCTCGGACAGCTCAATCATGCACTCGCCGATGATGGCTATTTTTTTATGCGTCATGGTATTTGGCCTGTAGTGAAATAGTGCCTTAGTCTCGCGTCTGGTATGGCAGACGTCAATGATTTTTAAAACGACGTTTTAATTCCACTTAAGTTAAAAAAAGCCTGTCTTTGCGGCGATTTAGCGGACAAAGCCGGGCTTTTTTTCACGATTGCGTCCGATTTGGGTTGTTACACTCTGTAGTCTTATGTGTCCGGCAGGCGGATAAAGATATGGCGGGAACAGCCGATACTTGCCGCTGAGCTGACACATGGCACTCGCCAACAACCAGGAAAAAACCATGGTGATGAAGAATATTAGTCATTGGCTACCTTCTTCAGCTGACATCAACCTACAACAGGAAGCGCGTCTCTTCTGGCAGCAATGCCAACGATTCTACACTTTCCAGCCGATATATCAGGTATCGGGCCGGTTGCTGGCAATTGAAATCCTGACGGCGGTCACGCATCCGACCGCGCCGGAGAAACGGCTGTCGCCGGAGGCTTACTTTGAGGCGCTGGCGATTAACCAGCGTCTGCATGTGGTCCATGAACAGCTGGCGCTGCTGAAAGAGTGGCAGCATTTTTTTTGCGACAATCAGGTAGTCGCGTCGGTGAATATCGACGGTCCGACGCTTATGGCAATCCAGCAGCATCCGCCGATTCGTCGTTTAATCACCGATTTGCCGTGGGTGCGCTTCGAGCTTACTGAGCATCACGCGCTGCCGCAGGAAGAGATGATTGCGCAGATGCCGGAACTGGGGCCGCTGTGGCTGGATGATTTTGGTTCCGGCATGGCGAACTTTTCAGCGTTGACGGAGCTGAAGTATGACTACATCAAGCTGTCGCGCGAGCTGTTTATCCTGCTGCGCGGAACAGAAGAGGGCAAAGCGCTCTTCTCTATGCTGCTGGCGCTGATTAACCGCTACTGTAACGGCGTTATCGTCGAAGGTGTTGAAACCGAAGAGGAGTGGCGGCAGGTGTGCTGTTCCCCCGCGATGGCGGCGCAAGGCTACTTTTTTTCAAGGCCGGTCCCTTTTTCACAACTTAATCATCTGCCGCTTCAGCTTGCCTGATGCCCTTCCACAACGTCTCGACTATCTTTAACGGAGACTGTGGAAAGGCAAGGAGGAAGCGAGATGTCGCGCGCAGGAAAAATTGTTAGCTGGATAGTCGGGATTCTTTTGCTGCTGATCGTGGTGATTATAGTGATCATCGCGACTTTTGACTGGAATCGCCTGAAGCCCACCATCAATCAGAAGGTCTCGACAGAGCTGAACCGCCAGTTCGCGATTCGCGGCGATCTGGGCGTCGCCTGGGAGCGCAACCGCAATGAGCCAGGCTGGCGCAGCTGGATCCCCTGGCCCCATGTTCACGCGCAGGACATCATATTAGGCAATCCGCCTGAAATGGCGGAGGTCACCATGGTGCATCTGGAGCGCGTCGACGCGACCCTGGCGCCGCTGGCGCTGCTGCATAAGGAGATCTACATTCCATGGATCAAACTCCAGCAGCCCGATGCGCGGCTGATTCAGACTGCCGATAAAAAGAACAACTGGACCTTCAATCTTGCCAACAGCGATAACGCCGATCCCAATGCGCCGCCATCCGCCTGGTCATTCCGCCTCGACAATATTCTGTTCGACCAGGGCCAGGTGCGCTACCGCGATGCGGTTAATAAAGCTGACGTCACGGTAAAAATTAATCCGCTCGGTAAACCGGTGGCTTACGGGCAGGTGGCGGGCGGCAGCGATGCGCAAAAAGGCGCGGGCGACTTTGTCTTCGGCTGGGAAGCGCGCGGCACCTACAACAACGAGCAGCTGGAAGGCGAAGGCAAAACCGGCGGCATGCTCTCGCTGCGCAGCAAAACGACGCCATTCCCCATTCAGGCCGATGTGCGTAACGGCACCACGCGCGTGCAGGTCACGGGCGGCATTCAGGATCCGATGAATCTCGGTGGCGTGAATGTGCGACTGCGCTTCTCCGGCGATACGCTCGCTAACCTTTACGGCCTGACCGGCGTACTGCTGCCTGACACGCCACCTTATGAAACTGACGGTCACCTGATCGCCCGTTTCGCCGGGAAAAAAGGGCCGGAATACCATTACGAGAACTTTAACGGCCATATCGGTGACAGCGATATTCACGGCTCGCTTACCTACACGCAGGGCAAACCGCGTCCGGCGCTGATGGGTGAGCTGAGTTCGAAACAGCTGCGTATGGCGGATCTGGGGCCGCTTATCGGCGTCGACTCCGGCAAAGGCAGCAAGAAAACCGAACAGGCGAAGACGAAACGAGACGGTAAATCGACACAGCCCGCCGATCGCGTGCTGCCGCATGACAGCTTTGACACCAAAAACTGGGACGTGATGGATGCCGACGTGAAGTTCACCGGCAAACGCATCGAACATGGCAGTTCGCTGCCGTTAAGCGATCTTTATACACATCTGCAGCTAAAAGATGGCGATCTGCTGCTCGATCCGCTGCGCTTCGGCATGGCGGGCGGCACGCTTAACAGCACTATCCGTCTTGAAGGGGATAAATCGCCGATGCGCGGCCGCGCCGATATTCACGCGCGGAGCCTGCATCTGCGGCAGCTCTTCCCGAATGTTGAAGCGATGCGGCGCAGCCTGGGGCAGCTGAACGGCGACGCCAGCTTTACCGGCACCGGCAATTCAGTGGCGGACTTGCTGGCGACCAGTAACGGCCAGCTGAAGCTGCTGATGAACGACGGCGTAATTAGCCGCAGCCTGATGGAGATCGCCGGGCTGAACGTCGGAAACTATGTGGTCGGCAGGCTCTTTGGCGACGATGAGGTGCGTATTAACTGCGCTGCGACGGATGTGAAGCTGCAAAACGGCGTGGCGACGCCGAACCTGTTTGTGTTTGACACCGAAAACGCGGTAATCAACGTTACCGGCAACGCCAACTTCGCCAGCGAGCGTCTGGATCTTTCGATTAATCCAGAGAGTAAAGGCATCCGCATCGTGACGCTGCGTTCGCCGCTTTATGTACGCGGCACCTTTAAAAATCCAGACGCTGGAGTAAAAGCTGGTCCCCTGCTGGCGCGCGGCGCGGCGGCCGTGGCGCTCGGCACCGTGGTAGGCCCCGCCGCCGCGCTGCTGGCGTTAATCAGCCCAAGCGACAACGAGGATAACCAGTGCAGCAACGTGCTGCAGCAGATGAAAAGCAAAAAGTAATCAGCTGCGGTAGAGCACTTTAATGATGTGATAGCCAAATGCGGTTTTCACCGGCCCAAAAGGTTTCAGCAGCGGGCAGGTGAAGACCGCTTTATCAAAGGCCGGCACCATCTGGCCTTGTCGAAACTCGCCTAAGTCACCGCCGTTGCGCCCGGAAGGGCAGGTAGAGTGCTTCTTCGCCAGCTGCTGAAAACTGGCGCCCTTTTCCAGCTTCGCCAGCAGCTCGTGAGCCAGCGCTTCCTCTTTCACCAGAATGTGTAAAGCCGCCGCGGTTTTCGCCATGATAGTCCTCTGATTGTGTATACTGGCCGCCCATTATTTCATCCTCCTCCCTTTTTACTGAGCGATTTTTTACTATGCGTTTAAACCCCAGCCAACAACGCGCCGTCGAGTTTGTTACCGGCCCCTGTCTGGTACTGGCGGGAGCGGGATCGGGCAAAACCCGCGTCATCACCAACAAGATTGCCCATTTGATTCGCGAATGCGGCTATCAGGCGCGCCATATCGCGGCGGTGACCTTTACCAATAAAGCCTCGCGCGAGATGAAAGAGCGCGTAGCCCAGACGCTGGGAAAGAAAGAGGCGCGCGGTCTGATGATCTCCACCTTCCATACGCTGGGGCTGGAAATTATCAAGCGCGAATATGCCGCGCTGGGCATGAAGTCCAATTTCTCGCTGTTCGACGATACCGACCAGCTGGCACTGCTGAAAGATTTGACGCAGCCGTGGCTGGAAGAGGACAAGACGCTGCTACAGCAGCTGATTTCCACTATTTCCAACTGGAAGAACGATCTGGTCGATCCGCCGCGCGCCGCCGCGCTGGCGCGTAGCGAGCGCGACAATATTTTCGCCCACTGCTACAGCCTTTACGACCAGCATCTGAAGTCCTGCAACGTGCTCGATTTCGACGATTTGATCCTGCTGCCAACGCTGCTGCTGCAGCGTAATCAGGAGGTCCGCGAACGCTGGCAGCAGCGCATTCGCTATCTGCTGGTGGATGAGTATCAGGACACCAACACCAGCCAGTATGAGCTGGTGAAGCTGCTGGTCGGCGCGCGGGCGCGCTTTACCGTGGTAGGCGATGACGATCAGTCTATCTACTCCTGGCGCGGCGCGCGGCCGCAAAACCTGGTGCTGCTGAAAGAGGATTTTCCGGCGCTGGAAGTGGTCAAGCTGGAGCAGAACTACCGCTCGTCGCAGCGTATCCTGAAAGCAGCGAATATCCTTATCGCCAACAACCCGCACGTATTTGAGAAGCGACTTTTCTCCGAGCTGGGTCTCGGCAGCGAGCTGAAGGTGCTGACTGCGAATCATGAAGATCATGAGGCAGAGCGCGTAGCGGGCGAGCTGATTGCTCACCACTTTATCAATAAAACGCAGTACAAAGATTATGCGATTCTTTATCGCGGCAACCATCAGTCGCGCGTGTTTGAAAAGCTGCTGATGCAGAACCGCATTCCCTATCGCATTTCCGGCGGCACCTCTTTTTTCTCGCGGCCGGAGATCAAAGATCTGCTCGCCTATCTGCGCGTGCTGACTAACCCGGACGACGACAGCGCGTTTCTGCGCATCGTCAATACGCCACGTCGTGAGATCGGCCCGGCGACGCTGCAAAAGCTGGGAGAGTGGGCGAACCTGCGCAACAAAAGCCTGTTTAACGCCAGCTTCGACGTCGGATTAGGCCAGACGCTGAGCGGGCGCGGTCTGGAGCACCTGCAGCGCTTTACCCACTGGCTGCATGAGATCGTGCAGATGACCGAGCGTGAGCCGGTCAATGCGGTGCGCGATCTGATCCGCGGCATCGACTACGAAAGCTGGCTGTTCGAAACGTCAGGCAGTCCGAAAGCGGCCGAGATGCGGATGAAGAACGTCAACACGCTGTTTCAGTGGATGACGGAGATGCTGGAAGGGAGCGATATCGATGAGCCGATGACGCTGACGCAGGTGGTGACGCGCTTTACGCTGCGCGACATGATGGAGCGCGGCGAAAGCGACGAAGATCTCGATCAGGTGCAGCTGATGACGCTGCACGCCTCGAAAGGGCTGGAGTTCCCCTATGTCTTCCTGGTCGGCATGGAAGAGGGACTGTTGCCGCATCAGAGCAGCATCGATGAGAACAATATCGAAGAGGAGCGCCGTCTGGCCTACGTGGGCATCACGCGCGCGCAGAAAGAGCTGACCTTTACGCTCTGCCGCGAGCGGCGTCAGTATGGCGAACTGGTGCGTCCGGAGCCGAGCCGCTTTTTGCTGGAGCTGCCGCAGGATGATGTCGTCTGGGAAACCGAGCGCAAAGTCGTCAGCGCAGAAGAGCGAATGAAAACCGGGCAAACGCGGGTCGCCGGACTGCGAGCGATGCTGGAGAAGGCGAAGAAGGGCTAAAAAGCCCTGTCTTAAATCAGGCGATGGTCAGCAGCCAGTGCACATAGGACTGGTAATGGCTCTCCTGCTCAAGCAGCTCGGCGCGCAGCGGATGCGCGTTCAGCCAGTCTGTCGGCAGAGTAAGTTGCAGCGTATCGTCGTCAGCCTGCAGACGCACCGCAGGCAGGGTATCGTCGCGACGGCGGCTGGAAAAGATAATCGCCAGCCGCAGCAGTCGGCACAGGCGCTCGGCAAGACGCGGCGGCAAAGCGTTTTGCTGGGTAAGCAGCGCTAAATCAATGCTGCCGCTCTGGTTCTGCAGCAGGCAGGCCAGCAGTTTCTTTTGCGCGGGGGTAAAGCCGGGTAAATCGAGATGGCGAACCAGATAGGCGGCGTGCTGTGCGGCCTGGCGAAAATCGACGCTGAGGCCGATTTCATGTATCGCGCTGGCGCTGAGCAGCAGCTCTCGACAGCGCTGATCCAGTTTCCATACGGTGCTTACCTGGCGGAAAAAAACGTCCGCCACCTGATGCACGCGCGCCGCCTGTTCCACATCAATGGAAAAACGACGCTGTACGTTCTGGATGGTTCGGCTGCGAATATCGCGATCTACCGGCAGGTGGAGCATGCCGTAAACCAGCCCTTCGCGCAGCGCGCCGCCAGCCAGAGTCATGCTCTCAATGCCAAGCTCCTGGAATACCGCAATCAGAATCGAAAGCCCGCTGGGGAAAACCAGCGCACGCTCCAGCGTTAATCCTTCGATCTCCAGCTCCTCCAGCTTGCCGCACTGAATGGCGCGCTGTTTTAGCTGCTGGAGTTTGCTCAGGGTGATGCGTTCATCCATGCCCTGCGCCACCATAATCTCCTGCAACGCCTGTACGGTGCCGGAGGCGCCGACGCAGGCTTCCCAGCCATGAGCGCGCAGCGGCGCGGCAATCGGGCGGATCATATCGCGTGCGGCCTGCTCGGCGGCGGCGAAATTCTCTTTCGCCAGATGCCTGTCGCTAAAAAAGCGTTCAAGCCAGGTGACGCACCCCATAGGCAGGCTAAAGAGCACAGAGGCGTGCGAGCCGTCGCCGGTAGCCAGCTCGGTGCTGCCGCCGCCGATATCGACCACCAGCCGCTTGTCCGAACCGCCGGTGGTGTGCGCGACGCCCTGATAAATCAGGCGCGCTTCTTCTTCACCGCTGATAACGTTGATGGGGCAGCCAAGAATCTGCTGCGCGGTAAAAAGAAAGTCGTTCGCATTGGCTGCCAGGCGCAGCGTAGCGGTAGCGACAACGCGAATCTGTTCAGACGGGATATCCTGCAGCTGTTCGGAGAAGAGCTTCAGGCACTCCCAGCCGCGCGTAATCGCCTCGACGGAAAGATGGTTATTTTTATCCAGGCCCGCAGCCAGACGCACCTTGCGCTTAATACGCGCGACGGTCTGAATACTTCCGGAAACTTCGCGCACCACCAACATATGAAAGCTGTTGGAGCCCAGATCAATCGCAGCATAAAGTGACGATGCGCTTAGCATAGTGTGGATTAACCTGAACGTTTACGGTTGTTATTACGCGGCGCTCCACGGCGATTCGCGTTGTTGCCGCCGCGACGCGGGCCATTGCCGGTGCGGGTACGTGCCAGGCGCTTCGGCGGCGGCAGATCGTTCATCAGCGCATCGCTGTTGTACTTGCTCACCGGAATGCTGTGACCGATATATTCTTCAATCGCCGGCAGGTTCAACGCGTACTCTTCACAGGCCAGGCTGATCGAATGTCCGCTTGCGCCCGCGCGACCGGTACGGCCGATACGGTGAACGTAGTCTTCGCGATCGTCAGGCAGATCGTAGTTAAAGACGTGGGTAACCGCAGGAATATGCAGACCGCGCGCCGCAACGTCGGTAGCGACCAGGATATCGACATCGCCTTTGGTGAAGTCATCCAGAATGCGCAGGCGCTTCTTCTGGGCAACGTCGCCGGTCAGCAGGCCGACGCGATGGCCGTCCGCCGCCAGATGGCCCCAGATATCTTCGCAGCGATGCTTGGTATTGGCGAAGACGATGGCGCGATCCGGCCACTCTTCTTCCAGCAGCGTCTGCAGCAGGCGCATTTTTTCTTCGTTCGACGGGTAGAAGAGCTCTTCTTTAATGCGGTGCCCGGTTTTCTGCTCTGGCTCCACCTCAACGTACTCGGCGTTGTTCATGTGTTCGAAAGCCAGTTCGCGCACGCGCCATGAGAGCGTGGCGGAAAAGAGCATGCTCAGGCGCTGCGTCGCAGGCGGCATGCGGCGGAACAGCCAGCGAATATCTTTAATAAAGCCGAGATCGAACATGCGATCGGCTTCGTCCAGCACCAGTACCTGGATCGCGCCGAGGTTAATGTGATTCTGTTTAGCGTAATCGATCAGGCGGCCTGTCGTACCGACCAGAATATCTACGCCGTCGGCCAGCACTTTAAGCTGTTTGTCGTAACCGTCGCCGCCGTAAGCCAGACCCAGTTTCAGGCCGGTTGCCTGCGCCAGCGGTTCGGCGTCGGCGTGGATTTGCACTGCCAGTTCACGCGTCGGAGCCATGATCAGGGCGCGCGGTTGATTGATCTGACGGCCTTCCTGCGCGGGGTGAGAGAGAAGATGATGAAACGTTGACGTCAGAAACGCCATCGTTTTGCCGGTACCGGTTTGCGCCTGGCCTGCGACATCACGCCCTGAGAGCGTAAAGGGCAGAGCTAACGCCTGAATAGGCGTGCAGTTATGAAAGCCTTTTTTATCAAGGGCTTCCACGACCAGAGGGTGCAGGGCGAAGTCGGAAAACTTCTGTTCTGTTAAGTGTGTTTTGCTCATAGTGTGGTAGAATATCAGCTTACTATCGCTTTACGAAAGCGTATCCGATGAAATAAAGTCAACCTTCGTTGGTAAACTTTACGCCAATTCGCCAGGCATAATCTTGTGGAGTAATACATGAGCAGCGATAAAATCGTTCACCTCACCGATGACAGTTTCGATGCAGACGTTCTGAAAGCAGAAGGTGTCACGCTGGTTGATTTCTGGGCTGAATGGTGTGGTCCTTGCAAAATGATCGCCCCGATTCTCGACGAAGTTGCCGAAGAGTACGACGGTAAGCTCACTATCGCCAAGCTGAACATCGACGACAACCCGGGCACTGCGCCGAAGTACGGCATCCGCGGTATTCCGACGCTGCTGCTGTTCAAAAACGGTGAAGTCGCGGCGACCAAAGTCGGCGCGCTGTCTAAAAGCCAGCTTAAAGAGTTCCTGAACGCCAACCTGGCGTAAGGACGAGAACGTTCGGCGGTGGCGAATTTTCTTCCACTGCTGGACGTTCGCATTTTAGCGTGCTAAGTTACTTTCACTGCATTACGCACTTACCTTGTAGTTTGCATCTTAAAGATTTCCTTTGTTAAACCCTGAAGCACGTTCCGTATGCAGCGGTTTGACAATTCTGACGGTTAGCACCAACTTTGGCATCGCATTTCAACCGTCTCTCTCGCTTCCAGTCGCCATCCCTGACGATGATCGTCGAGAAGAGTTGAAAGCGCCATTAACAGGCATGGAATATTAAGCCATACCATTCACGACCAACATTTCGAGAATTACCCCGAGTTTAAGAACCCATCACTATGAATCTTACCGAATTAAAGAATACGCCGGTTTCTGAGCTGATAACCCTCGGCGAAAATATGGGGCTGGAAAACCTGGCGCGTATGCGCAAACAGGATATTATTTTCGCCATCCTCAAACAGCACGCGAAGAGCGGCGAGGACATCTTCGGTGATGGTGTGCTGGAGATACTGCAGGACGGATTTGGTTTCCTCCGCTCCGCAGACAGCTCCTACCTCGCCGGTCCCGACGATATCTACGTTTCTCCCAGCCAAATTCGCCGTTTCAACCTTCGCACTGGTGACACCATCTCCGGCAAAATTCGTCCGCCGAAAGAGGGCGAGCGCTACTTTGCACTGCTGAAGGTTAACGAGGTTAACTACGATAAGCCTGAAAACGCGCGTAGTAAGATTCTGTTCGAAAACCTGACGCCGCTGCACGCCAACAGCCGTCTGCGCATGGAGCGCGGCAATGGTTCGACGGAAGACCTTACCGCACGCGTGCTGGATCTGGCTTCGCCGATCGGCCGCGGCCAGCGTGGTCTGATCGTCGCGCCGCCGAAAGCGGGTAAAACCATGCTGCTGCAGAATATCGCGCAGAGCATCGCCTATAACCATCCAGACTGCGTGCTGATGGTGCTGCTGATTGACGAACGTCCGGAAGAAGTGACCGAGATGCAGCGTCTGGTCAAAGGCGAAGTTATCGCCTCTACCTTCGACGAACCGGCTTCACGCCACGTTCAGGTCGCCGAAATGGTGATCGAGAAGGCGAAGCGCCTGGTTGAGCACAAGAAAGATGTCATTATTCTGCTCGACTCCATCACCCGTCTGGCGCGTGCCTACAACACCGTCGTGCCGGCTTCCGGCAAGGTATTGACCGGTGGTGTTGATGCCAACGCCCTGCATCGTCCGAAACGTTTCTTCGGTGCCGCGCGTAACGTGGAAGAGGGCGGCAGCCTGACCATCATTGCAACCGCGCTGATCGACACCGGTTCGAAGATGGACGAAGTGATCTACGAAGAGTTTAAAGGCACCGGTAACATGGAGCTGCATCTCTCACGTAAAATCGCTGAAAAACGCGTCTTCCCGGCGATTGACTACAACCGCTCCGGTACGCGTAAAGAAGAGCTGCTTACTTCTCAGGAAGAGCTGCAGAAGATGTGGATCCTGCGCAAAATCATTCACCCAATGGGCGAAATCGACGCGATGGAATTCCTCATCAACAAACTGGCAATGACCAAAACCAACGACGAATTCTTCGATATGATGAAGCGCTCGTAATCCTGCATCGACCGATCGAAACGGCTAAACCGGCTTTTTTAGCCTAAATGCGCAGGAAATCGCCCTAACGCCACGTCTTAACGTGGCGTTTTTTATTTGTGCGCATTAGGATTACCGCTGGCAGGAGCATTTATAATGACTGCGGCGGCAGTGCGCAAAAATTAACCATGCGCGCGTGGTCGGAAGCAGAATTCGGACTCGGGATGAAAGGCAAAAACATGCAGTTTGTTTATCCTGTCCCTGATTTTAGCTGAGAGCGTTAAACGTGAATTTACTCACTATGAGTACTGAGCTGGGGCTTACTTTTCTATTTTCTTTAGTCTTTATCTTTTTTGCGCGCAAAGCGGCTAAAAAAATAGGCCTGGTCGATACGCCAAATTCCCGTAAACGCCATCACGGCGCGATTCCGCTGGTCGGCGGTATTTCCGTCTATGCCGGCATCTGCTTTATGTTTCTCATCACCCGGTTTTATCTGCCGCACGCCACGCTCTATCTTATCTGCGCGGGGCTGCTGGTGCTGGTCGGCGCGCTCGACGACCGTTTCGATATCAGCGTTAAAATCCGCGCCATCGTTCAGGCTGCCGTAGCGGTGGCGATGATGGTGGGCGCCAAGCTCTATCTGCTCAGTCTCGGCTTTATTATCGGCCCTGTGGAGCTGGTAGTAGGGCCGTTCGGCTACGTTCTGACGTTGTTCGCCGTCTGGGCCGCAATTAACGCCTTTAATATGGTGGACGGCATTGACGGCCTGCTGGGCGGTCTTTCGTCCGTCACCTTTGCGGCGATGGGCATTATTCTCTGCTTCGACGGTCAATACAGCCTCGCGATGTGGTGCTTCGCCATGATCGCCGCCACTATTCCCTACATCCTGTTGAATCTGGGGTTCCTCGGCCGCCGCTATAAAGTCTTTATGGGCGACGCGGGCAGCACCATGATTGGTTTTACCATTATCTGGATTTTGCTGGAGACCACGCAGGGGTTAAGCCATCCGATTACGCCCGTCACTGCACTCTGGCTGATCGCCATTCCGCTGATGGATATGGTGGCGATTATGTATCGCCGCCTGCGCAAAGGCATGAGTCCCTTTTCCGCTGATCGCCAGCATATTCACCATTTGATCATGCGCGCCGGCTTCACCTCGCGTCAGGCGTTTGTGCTGATCACCGTGGCAGCCGCTATTCTCGCCGGCATCGGCGTGCTCGGCGAATATCTCGCTTTTATCCCTGAATGGGTGATGCTGGTGCTGTTTATGGTGGCGTTTATGTTTTACGGCTATTGCCTGAAACACGCCTGGCGCGTGGCGCGCCTGATTCGTCGTATAAAACGTCGTCTGAACGCTCACGGCGATGCTAAGAAAAAATTACCCTGATAAGGATTGCCTTGTTATGACCTCTGAGGTTGCAGATAACGAACTGGATATTCGCGGGCTGGGCTGCACGTTATGGCGCGGTAAGCGCTGGATTATCGGGCTGGCGCTGCTTTTCGCGCTGGTCGCCTGGCTCGCTTCGCTGTTGATGACGCAGGCGTGGAGCACCACGGCGATTACCGATCGTCCGACGGTAAATATGCTCGGCGACTATTACGCGCAGGAGCAATTTCTGAACAACCTCGACGTGCGCAATAATACGCTTAGTCTGGCGACCTCCTCGCCAACCATTATGGACGAGGTTTATCAGGAATTTATTATGCAGCTGGGCGCCTGGGATACGCGCCGCGACTTCTGGCAGCAGACGGAGTATTATAAAAGCCGCCGCTCAGGCAACGCGCACAACGACGCCGCGCTGCTGGACGATATGGTCGCTAATATCCAGTTCCTGCCTGCTGATACGGCGCGTAACACGCGTGACAGCGTTAAGCTGATTGCGGAAACCGCTGGCGACGCCAATAACCTGCTGCGGCAATATATTGCCTTTGCCAGCGAGCGCGCGGCGCGCCACCTTAACGGCGAACTGCAGGGTGCCTGGCAGGCGCGCAGCGAGCAGCTGCGGGCGCAGGTGAAACGGCAGGAGGATGTGGCGAACGCTGTTTTCCAGCGTCAGCAGCACCGCCTGCAGCAGGCGCTGAAGGTGGCCAGCCAGCAGGGCATTCATGAGAATCGTTCGCGCGACGCGCGCGAGCCGATCGCCGACAGCGATCTCTTCCTGCTCGGCGAGCCGCAGCTGCAGGCGCAGCTGGAAACGCTGCAGGCGACCGGGCCGACTTACGATATCAGTTACGATCAGAACAGAGCGATGCTCACGACCCTGAGCGCCGGGCCGACGTTAAACCGAACCTTCCAGACCTACCGCTATCTGCGTACGCCGGAAGAGCCGGTTTCGCGCGACAGTCCGCGTCGTCTGTTTATGATGATTATGTGGGGCGCGTTAGGCGCATTGACGGGCGCAGGCGTGGCGCTGGCGCGCCGTTCCGGCGCCAGATCAGTGAGAGATACCGCGTGAAAGTGCTTACAGTATTCGGGACTCGCCCGGAGGCGATAAAAATGGCGCCGCTGGTGCAGGCGCTGGCGCAGGATCCTGCGTTTGAGTCGCGCCTGTGCGTTACGGCGCAGCACCGCGAAATGCTGGATCAGGTGCTGCGCCTCTTTGCGCTGCAGCCAGATTACGATCTAAACATCATGCGCCCTGAGCAAGGATTAACGGAGATCACCTGCCGCATTTTGCAAGGCATGAAAACCGTACTGCTCGATTTCAAACCCGACGTGGTGCTGGTGCATGGCGATACGACCACGACGCTTGCCGCCAGTCTGGCTGCGTTTTATCACCAGATTCCGGTCGCTCATATCGAGGCGGGACTGCGCACCGGCGATCTGACCTCGCCCTGGCCGGAAGAGGGCAACCGCAAGCTAACGGGCCATCTTGCCCGCCTGCACTTTACGCCCACTGAAAGATCGCGACAGAACCTGCTGGCGGAAAATTTGCCCGATGCGCGTATCTTCGTGACCGGCAATACGGTGATTGACGCGCTGCTGTGGGTGCGCGATCGGGTTATCGCCGATCCCAGCCTCAACGCGCAGCTCGCGGGGCACTATCCCTTCCTCGACAGCGAGAAAAAGCTGGTGCTGGTTACTGGCCATCGACGTGAAAGCTTTGGCGATGGCTTTGAGCGCATCTGCAGCGCGCTGGCGCGTATCGCGCGCCAGCATCCTGACGCGCAGATCGTCTATCCGGTGCACCTCAATCCCAACGTCAGCGAGCCGGTAAACCGCATCCTTAGCGGCATCGACAATATTGTGCTGATCGAGCCGCAGGAGTATCTGCCTTTTGTCTGGCTGATGAACCGCGCCTGGCTGATCCTGACCGATTCAGGCGGCATCCAGGAAGAAGCGCCATCGCTGGGCAAGCCGGTGCTGGTCATGCGCGACGCTACCGAGCGTCCCGAAGCGGTTGATGCCGGCACCGTAAAGCTGGTCGGCACTGATGTGGAAAAAATCGTGGCCGAAGCCAGCCTGCTGCTGACCGACGACGCGGCGTGGCAAACCATGAGCCGCGCGCATAACCCTTACGGCGACGGCAACGCCTGTCAGCGCATTCTGCAAGCCTTAAAAGATACCCGAGTTAACTTATGAGTTTTGACACCATTTCCGTGATTGGCCTGGGCTATATCGGGCTGCCGACCGCAGCCGTTTTTGCGTCGCAGGAGAAAAACGTTGTGGGCGTTGATATTAACGCCCACGCGGTAGAAACCATTAATCGCGGGGCAATCCATATCGTCGAGCCTGCGCTGGACAAAGTTGTTCATGACGCGGTTACCCAGGGCTTTCTGCGCGCTACCACGCAGCCTGAAGCGGCCGATGCTTTTCTGATCGCTGTGCCGACGCCTTTTATGGCGGATCATCAGCCCGATTTGCGCTTCGTTAAGGCGGCGGCGGAATCGATCGCGCCGGTATTGAAAAAAGGCGACCTGGTTATTCTGGAATCGACCTCACCGGTTGGCGCGACGGAGCAGATGGCAGAGTGGCTGGCGGTAACGCGTCCGGATCTCCGTTTTCCGCAACATGGCGGCGAACCGGATATCTTTATCGCCTACTGTCCGGAGCGCGTGCTGCCGGGCAAAATCATGCAGGAACTGATTCATAACGACCGCGTGATCGGCGGCATGACGCCCGCCTGCTCGGCACAGGCCAGCGCGCTCTATCGCATTTTCCTGAAGGGGGAATGCGTTGAGACCAACGCGCGTACGGCGGAACTGTGCAAGCTAACGGAAAACAGCTTCCGCGACGTCAATATCGCTTTCGCCAATGAGCTGTCGCTAATCTGCGCCGATCAGGGAATTAACGTCTGGGAACTGATTGCGCTGGCGAACCGCCACCCGCGTGTCAATATTTTGCAGCCTGGCCCTGGCGTCGGCGGGCACTGTATTGCGGTCGATCCCTGGTTTATCGTGGCGCAGAACCCGTCGCTGGCGCGACTGATCCGCACCGCGCGGGAAGTGAACGACAGCAAGCCGCACTGGGTGCTTAATCAGGTCAAGGCGGCGCTGGCTGACTGCCTGAGCCAGAGCGGCAAGCGCGCCGATGAGATCGTTATTGCCTGCTTCGGCCTGGCGTTTAAACCCAATATCGACGATCTACGCGAAAGCCCGGCGATGCAGGTCGCGCAGATGATTGCCGAATGGCACCGCGGCCAGAGCTGGGTGGTGGAACCGCATATCGCTGCGCTGCCCGCCTCGCTCGGTGACAAAGCTGAACTTGTCTCCCGCGAGCAGGCGCTGGCACAGGCCGACGTGCTGGTAATGCTGGTGGATCATGACCATTTCCGCGCCGTTGACCCCTCCCAGGTTACCCAGTCCTGGATTGTGGATACGCGGGGAGTATGGCGGTGAAGCAATTTTTGCTGGATCTCCTACATGCCCGTCCGCGTCAGTATTAATCCCCTGGCGTGGGAAAGCGCCTTTTTTGGCTGTGAGACAGCGCGCCTCGATCTCGATGGAGAGCTGCCGCTGGACGAGGCGCTGCGCCATCCGGCCGGGTTATGGCAAATCAAAGTGCCTGCCGACCGCCTTGAGGCGATCGACGCCGTTTGCCAGCAGGGTTTTCAGCTGGCGGAAGGTGAAGCGGACCTGGCTATTAATATTAAACGCACTGAACGGCAGAGCGGCATCCGCATCGCCCGTGAAGCGCAAATCGACGCGCTGCGCGCAGCGGCGGCGCAGATTTTCGTGCAGAGCCGCTTTCGTGCGCCCTGGTTCGATGCGGACGCCAGCGGCCGCTTTTACGCCCAGTGGATTGAAAACGCGGTGCGCGGCACTTTTGATCATCAGTGCCTGATCGCCAGCGATGAATCCGGCGCGCTGCAGGGGTTTATCTCGCTGCGCGAGACGGAAGGCGACGCGCGCGTCGGGCTGCTGGGCGTCCTGCCTCATGCGCAGGGCAACGGCATCGGGCAGCGCCTGCTGCTGGCAGGCGCAGACTGGGGGCGGGTTCGTCAGCTCAGCCGTCTGCGCGTTGCGACACAGCTCAGCAACCTCTCGGCGATGCGACTCTATTTACGCAGCGGTGCCCGGCTGGAAAGCACCGCTTACTGGTTCTACAGGAAAGGTCATGATCCCATTTAACGCGCCGCCGATAGTGGGTAGCGAACTTGAATATATGCAGTCGGCGATGGCCAGCGGCAAACTGTGCGGCGACGGCGGCTTTACCCGTCGCTGCCAGCAGTGGATGGAGCAGCGCTTCGGCAGCAAAAAAGTGCTGCTGACGCCGTCGTGTACCGCGTCGCTGGAGATGGCGGCGCTGCTGATTAATCTTCAGCCCGGCGATGAAGTGATTATGCCGAGCTATACCTTTGTCTCTACCGCCAACGCCTTTGTACTGCGCGGCGCGACTATCGTCTTCGTGGATATTCGCCCGGATACGCTCAATATCGACGAAAGCAAAATCGAAGCGGCGATCACCGAGAAAACGCGCGCCATCGTGCCGGTGCACTACGCGGGCGTGGCCTGCGAAATGGACGCTATTATGGCGCTGGCGGCGCAATATAAGCTCTGGGTGATTGAGGATGCGGCGCAGGGCGTGATGTCGCGCTACAAGGGCCGCGCGCTGGGCACTATCGGCCATATCGGCTGCTTCAGCTTTCATGAAACCAAGAACTACACCGCGGGCGGCGAAGGCGGCGCGACGCTGATCAACGATGCGGCGCTAATCGAGCGTGCCGAAATAATTCGCGAGAAGGGCACTAACCGCAGCCAGTTTTTCCGTGGCCAGGTGGATAAGTACACCTGGCGCGATATCGGCTCAAGTTATCTGATGGCGGATCTACAGGCAGCCTACCTGTGGGCGCAGCTGGAGGCGGCCGAGCGCGTTAATCAGCAGCGTTTGCGCCTGTGGCAGCGCTACTATGACGCGCTGCAGCCGCTGGCGGCGAAAGGGCGCATCGAGCTGCCGTCGCTGCCTGCCGCCTGCGAGCACAATGCGCATATGTTCTATATCAAACTGCGCGACAGCGACGATCGCCAGGCGCTGATTAGCTGGATGAAAGAGGCGGAAATCCTGACGGTTTTTCACTATATCCCGCTGCACAGCTCTCCCGCCGGCGAAGAGTTTGGCCGCTTTCACGGCGAGGATCTTTTTACTACTCGCGAGAGCGAGCGGCTGCTGCGCCTGCCGCTGTTTTATAACCTCACGGACAATAACCAGAATACGGTTATTAGTTCCTTACTGAGCTTCTTCGCCTGATGTCGCTGGCCAGAGCGTCGGTGTGGACGGCATCGTCCACGCTGGTGAAAATCGCTGCCGGGCTGCTGGTGGTGAAGCTGCTGGCGGTGAGTTTCGGCCCGGAAGGCGTCGGGCAGGCAGGTAACTTTCGCCAGCTGATCACCGTTCTGGGCGTGCTGGCGGGCGCAGGCATCTTTAATGGCGTCACTACCTTTGTGGCGAAGTATCAGCATCAGCCGGAGTCGCTACGTGCGCTGCTAGGTACCGCATCCGCGATGGTGCTGGGCTTTTCCACGCTGCTGGCGCTGGTTTTCCTGCTGGCGGCTGCGCCGATTAGCCAGGCGCTGTTCGGCCACACGCGCTTCGAGAATGTGGTGCGCATTGTCGCCTTCCTTCAGTTCGGCATCGCCTGGGCTAACCTGGCGCTAGCGCTGCTGAAAGGCTACCGCGACGCGCGCGGCAACGCGCTGGCGCTGATCATCGGCAGCTTAATCGGCGTCGCGGCCTATGTGCTGTGCTGGTGGATTGGCGGCTATGCGGGCGCGCTGGTGGGGTTTGCGCTGGTGCCTGCGCTGGTTGTCGTACCGGCATTCGCGCTGCTAAAGCGACGCGTCCCGCTGCCGCTCGGCTGGCTGAAGCCACAGTGGCAGCCAGACTTTGCGCGCAGCCTGGCGAAATTTACCCTGATGGCGCTGATAACCTCGGTGACGCTGCCGATAGCCTGGGTCATGATGCGTAACCTGCTGGCGCAACATGACGGCTGGGCGCAGGTCGGTCTGTGGCAGGGTGTCACCAGCATCTCGGACGCCTGGCTGCAGTTCATTACCGCCACCTTCAGCGTCTGGCTATTGCCGACGCTGGCGCGGCTGGAGAAGAAGCGCGATATTGCGCGCGAAATCATGCGGGCGCTGCGCTTTGTTCTGCCTGCCGTGGCGGCAGTCGGCTTTTGCGTCTGGCTGCTGCGCGATCTGGCGATCTGGCTGCTCTTTTCTCCGGCGTTTCACGCCATGCGCGATCTCTTTGTCTGGCAGCTGTGCGGCGATGTGTTTAAGGTCGGCGCCTATGTTTTCGGTTATCTGGTGATTGCTAAGGCGTCGCTGCGCTTTTATATTCTGGCCGAAATCAGCCAGTTCGTGCTGCTGACGCTCTTCTCGCGCTGGCTGATCCCGCTGTCGGGAGCGACCGGCGCAGCGCAGGCCTATATGGCGACCTATCTCTGTTATTTCGCGCTCTGCTGCGGCGCATTTATGGTTTATTACCGGAAAAAATGACGTTAATACACGTTCTGGGATCGGATATCCCTCATCACAATCAAACGGTGCTGCGCTTTTTCAACGATGTGTTAAGCGTTGAGCTGCCTGTCGACCAGCCGCGCCATTTTATGGTGGTGACGCAGCAGCCCGCCTCGCTCGCCGCTTTCAGCAATCTTGCTATTGAGACCTTTGGTTCGAAGAAGGCGCTGGCACAGGCGCTGACGGCGCGGGCGAAAAACCGCGAGCAGCATTTTTTCTGCCACGGTCAGTTTAATCCCGGCATCTGGCTGGCGCTGCTGAGCGGCAAGATCCGCTCCAGCCAACTCTACTGGCACGTCTGGGGCGCCGACCTTTATGAAGAGTCGCGCAGCCTGAAGTTCCGCCTCTTTTATCTGCTGCGACGTATCGCGCAGGGGCGCGTGGCGCAGGTTTTCGCCACTCTCGGCGATTTACACTATTACCAGCAGCGGCATCCCCGCGTGCCTGCCGCGCGGCTCTATTTTCCAACGAAGATGCCCTCCACCGCGCCGCAAAGCGCGCCGGAAGCGCGCTTTACCATTCTGCTGGGCAATTCCGGCGACGCCAGCAATCGCCATATTGAAGGCTTAACGTCAATTCGCCAGCAGTTTGGCACAGAGGTGCGCATCGTCGTGCCGCTGGGCTATCCGCCGAACAATGAAGCCTATATCAACGAGGTGGCGACAGCGGCAGAGAGGCTTTTTCCTGAAGGACAGGTGGAGCTGCTGCGCAGCAATCTCGCCTTTGATGACTATTTAGCGCTGCTCGCCCGCTGTCATTTAGGTTATTTTATGTTCGAGCGGCAGCAGGGCATTGGAACGCTCTGCCTGCTGATTCAGGCCAACGTGCCTTTTGTGCTTAACCGACGCAACCCGTTCTGGCGCGATCTCAGCGAGCAGGGGCTGCCGGTGCTGTTTAGCAGCGATGCGCTGGACAGCGGGAGCGTGGCTGAAGCGCGCCGCCAGCTGGCGAGCTGCGACAAACAGGCCATCGCTTTTTTCGCACCGGGCTATGTGACGGGCTGGCGCGAGGCATTGCGCCATTGTGAAAGGGAGTCCTCATGAACCTGATGCAGTTCAGCGGTCTGCTGGTGGTTTATCTGCTGTCGCTGGGTTTTATCCTGACGCTGACCTGGCGGGAGTTCAGGCGCGTACGCTTTAATTTTCATCTCTTTTTTACCCTGCTGTTTTTACTGACGTTCTATTTTGGGTTTCCGCTCACCAGCCTGCTGGTGTTCCGCTTTAACGTTGAGGTGGTGCCGCCTGAGTATCTGCTGCAGGCGCTGCTGTCGGCGACGGCGTTCTATGCCGTTTATTACGTCAGCTATAAGGTGCGGCTGCGACCTGCGACGGTGCCGCGCGCCAGACCCTGGCTGCAGATGAATCGCGTCGAGACGCACCTGACCTGCGTGCTGCTGGCGCTGGTCGCTATCGGTACGGTGACGGTATTTTTCCTGAACAACGGCTTTCTGCTGTTCCGCCTGACCGCCTATAACCAGATTTTCTCCAGCGAAGTCTCCGGCGTGGCGCTGAAGCGCTTTTTCTATTTCTTTATTCCGGCGATGCTGATCCTTTATTTTCTGCGTCCTACGCAGCGTAACTGGCTGCTGTTTCTGGTGGTCACGGTCGCCTTCGGCCTGCTGACCTATGCGCTGGTCGGCGGTACGCGCGCCAATATCATTATCGCTTTTGCCCTGTTCTTGTTTATCGGCATCACGCGCGGCTGGATCAGCCTGTGGATGCTGGCGGCGGCGGGGGTTCTGGCGATAGGCGGCATGTTCTGGCTGGCGCTGCGGCGCTATAACCTTAACGTGCTCGGCGAAGAGGCGGTTTACACGTTTCTTTACCTGACGCGCGATACGTTTTCGCCGTGGGAGAATCTGGCATTGCTGCTGGAAAATTATTCCAGAATAGAATTTCAGGGGCTGGCGCCCATCTGGCGCGACTTCTATGTCTATATTCCCGGCTGGCTGTGGCCGGGCAGGCCGTCGATGGTGCTGAACAGCGCTAACTACTTTACCTGGGAAGTGCTGAACAACCATTCAGGCCTGGCGATTTCGCCTACGCTGCTGGGCTCGCTGCTGGTAATGGGCGGCGTCTGGTTTATTCTGCCGGGCGCGGTGGCGGTCGGGTTGATTATTAAGGGCTTCGATACGCTTTATTTGCGCGGCCGCGACGCCAGCAACCGCTATAGCGGCGCGATTATGCAGAGTTTTTGCTTTGGCGCGGTGTTCAATATGATTGTGCTGGCGCGCGAGGGGCTGGATGCGTTCGGCTCTCGCGTGGTCTTTTTCGCTTTAATTTTTCTGGCCTGCCTCGGCGTGGCGAAGATGCTTTACTGGCTGCTGGACCGCGCCGGGCTGATTCGACGTCGCGGCGGCCAGGTTTTACAGAGCTCCACTTAACGCCTCTGGCATAACAGGGAAACAAAACTCAACCATGACAAGGTTACCAGAAGCGCCGCAGTATGAGATACGCGGCGTGTCGCTGTATGGTTTCGACAGTATGTCCGCGTTTGTGGATTTTCTGCTGCCGGACGAGGCGGTACGCAGCGGAACGTTAGTGGCGATTAATGCCGAAAAGATACTGACGGCGGAGCAGGATGATGAACTGCGCGCGCTGTTGCAGGAGGCGGAGTTTAAATATCCCGACGGCATCAGTATCGTGCGCTCCATCCGTAAAAAATATCCCCATGCCGAGGTGCAGCGCATAGCGGGCGCGGATTTGTGGGAGGCCTTGATGGAGCGCGCCGGACGGCAGGGCACGCCGGTGTTTTTGATCGGCGGGCGACAGGCGGTGCTGGATGAAACCTGCAATAAGCTGCGTCGCCAGTGGAACCTGAATATCGTCGGCGCGCAGAACGGCTACTTCGCGCCAGCCGATCGCGATGCGCTTTTTACCCGCATCGCCGCCAGCGGCGCGCGTATCGTCACCGTGGCGCTGGGATCGCCGCGTCAGGAACTGCTGATGCGCGATTGCCGCGCGCGCTGGCCGCATGCACTCTATATGGGCGTCGGCGGAACCTACGATGTGTTTACGGGACAGGTAAAGCGCGCGCCGAAGATTTGGCAGCATCTTGGACTGGAATGGCTCTATCGTCTGATTCGACAGCCCAGCCGCCTGCGCCGCCAGTTAAAACTGATCAAATATTTGCGCTATCACTGGCGCGGCGATCTCTGATATCACTGATTACTGCGGCGTTTTTTCGCTGAGGAAATAGCCAGAGTGCTGCATTACTCGACGAAATGCACAAAGCGTAATCAAACGCGTTTTTTTATTAAAAAAGCACTGGACAGCATC
This sequence comes from Pantoea sp. UBA5923, assembly GCF_002431095.1. Classification (NCBI taxonomy): domain Bacteria; kingdom Pseudomonadati; phylum Pseudomonadota; class Gammaproteobacteria; order Enterobacterales; family Erwiniaceae; genus Pantoea; species Pantoea sp. UBA5923. The sequence continues at coordinate 23,072 of NZ_DJDN01000081.1, forward strand.
ACCCCAAGTCCGTAGTATGCCCATCCGCAACGGCGCTACGCGCCCGTAGCTCAGCTGGATAGAGCGCTGCCCTCCGGAGGCAGAGGTCTCAGGTTCGAATCCTGTCGGGCGCGCCATTTAGTTTGTGCGCAGGAGCTGCGGTGGTTACATTACCGCGTTAGTAAAGAGTTACATGCTGTAGGTCAGAGACTTGCAACATACCGAATTGTGGTGGCTATAGCTCAGTTGGTAGAGCCCTGGATTGTGATTCCAGTTGTCGTGGGTTCGAGTCCCATTAGCCACCCCAGATTTTGCTGGGATACGCGAAGGTGGCGGAATTGGTAGACGCGCTAGCTTCAGGTGTTAGTGTCTTAACGGACGTGAGGGTTCAAGTCCCTCTCTTCGCACCAGGCAAAACAAAACAATAAAAATTATCGGCGAGTAGCGCAGCTTGGTAGCGCAACTGGTTTGGGACCAGTGGGTCGGAGGTTCGAATCCTCTCTCGCCGACCATTTTATAAACCTGCTTGAAAAAGCAGGTTTTTTTTCGTCTGTAGAAAATGAGGATGAGAACCTCCGAAGGAGGCAACGTTGCGCAGCAACAGACGCATTGTCTCTTTCTGGAGACGACTAATTTATTGATTTAACAGATATTAAAAATAAATGCGCTTCATCGTCTCAAAAAGGAGACGGCACCTTAGCTGTTTGTCGCCTGTTACAGACAACTTCTAGTTTCTTCGCCTGAGCCGTGGGTTTCAGATCATTGAAATTAAAGCTTTTATTTTATCTTCAGCAACCTGGCACGCGCTGTGCAATAATTATCGCGTAGATGCTCATTCCACCTCTTATGTCTGCTGATGCTGCATAAACCTGGGAATGACGCAGAGCCACTTTTGGGTATCCGTTGTCTGCCTGCCTGCATCGCTTACGCCTTGCAGGGTCATCAGACATACCGTTGAGTCGGATACCTTAAGGTTGTCTTACCGACCTGATTTTACACCTGCCTCTGGCAGGTGTTTTTTTTGGTGCGGATAAAGGGCAAAAAAAAGCCGGGCAAGCCCGGCATAAACAAGTAACAACAACATTAAGCATTCGGGTTGTTTTTCAGCGTCAGCAGTAAGCCTTCACGGCGCATTTTTGCTGCTTCTTCCGGGCGATGCATACGGTCGTAGGCGTCCGCCAGCCATGCGTAGTCAAACGCGTCGGGACGCTGTGCCAGCGCCTGCTGGAACGCGTCAACGGCCTGCTGCCATTCGCCATGGCGCATCAGCAACTGCCCCAGCGTGCTGTGCAGCAGCGGCGTCGCGCCATGCTGCTTAATCTGCTGGCGCAGCGCTTTCTCCAGCGCTTCTGGATTGCTGCTTTTGATGCGCGGCATCAGCAGCACCAGACGATCGTCGTAATGTCGCTTGAGGCCGTCCAGCACGATATCCTGCGCGGTCTGATGATCGTCGCACTCAATCAGATGGTCAGCCATCGCCACCTGCAGCGCCGTTTGCTGACGCGTTTTGCGGCTCAGATTTGACCACCAGCGTTTCAGGCCGTCGCTGCCCTGATCGGCCATCGCCTGATTCATCAGACCCAGCCACGCCTGCTGCTGCAGGTCGGCGCGATGCTGCTCATCTCCAACCTGCGATTTTTCCATCGCGGGCAGAATATCAATCAGCGAGCTCCATGCGCCGGTGCGCACGTAAGCCTGCTCCGCCAGCCGCAGAACTTCCGGATGGCGCGGCGCGACTTCCAGCAGTCGATCGATGGCGTGACGCGCGGCATGATCTTCGTTACGCGCCAGCAGGATACGCGCGCGGGTGATTTCGACCGGAATAACGTCGTTGTCCGACAGTTCAGCGGCCCGCTCAAGATGCTGGTTGGCGCGGATTTCATCGCCGCGCTGCTGCGCCGCTTCGGCCGCCAGCAGGTAGTTGGCTACCGGCACATCAGCGTGATCGGCATCTTTAGAGAGCAGCTTTTCAACCTGGCGGTGATCGCCTTCGGCCAGCTTCATCAGCGCGGTCTGGGTATGGCGCTGCGCGCGACGGCGTTTGCGACCGGTAAACCAGCCTCGGGTGCGTGCGCCGGTGCGAAACAGACGACGCAGCAGCCATTCAACGCCCAGAATAATCAGCAGGCTGACGATCAGAATGATTACCAGTCCGGTTACGCTGGTTTCTACGTTCCAGTTATCAGTCTGAATCAGCACATAGCCCTGATGACCAGCAATCATCGGACCTACCACAATGCCGGCGATAAGCAGGACGAACAGGATAAATACCTTAAGCATGCGCTTAGCCTCCTTGCTGATCGGCGGCGACGGAAGGCTGCGCGATCAGGTTGCGCACGCGTGTCTGCATCAGCTTATCAATAAGCGGCTGGCTTTCCAGATTATCCGGCAGATTCATATTGATGCTCTGCTGGCTCAGTTCGTCCAGCTGCGCCAGAAAGGCTTTGGTCGCGGGATCGTTAGTGTCGTACCAGGCGCGGACCCAGCTGGATACGGTGTCGATAGACTGCTTATAAATTTCGTCCTGATGACGCGGCACCGCCTGCGCGGCGATCAGCAGACGCGAGCGGATGTTCTCACGCAGATAGACGTCCTGGTTCGGCGCCAGCAGCGGCTGCGCCGTATTGTCGCGGCGGCGAATAGTGATGAAATCATCCATAAAGTTATGCCAGCTTTTCACCAGATTCTGACGCCATTCGCGCAGCGAGGAGGTCAGCTCACCGCCATCGCTGTCCATCGGCGCGTCGTCGCTGTCGTTGTCCGCCAGGCGCAGGTTATCGACGCCGTTCGACAGCTGGTTCAGCTTCAGAATAATGCCGTCATAATCGATTTGGTTGATGGCCGAGAGCGTGCTGATATCCTGCGTCAGCGCGCGGCGCACGTTGTTTACGCTCGGATCGTTCATATCGGCCAGGCTGGCATCGGCGCTTTTCAGCAGCGCCGCCGCCGTAGTGACATCCTGATCGCTCCAGAGTTTGCGGCCCGCCAGTTTCACCAGGTAATCGGCCTGCGATACCAGCCAGGCGTGCACATCGTTGCCAGAGATGGTGGCGACTTTTTCACGTAGCGTCTCCAGCTCCTTCGCCGTGGCGGCCTGCTGGGTGCGCGCGTCGTTCAGCGCGTTTTGCGCGCTGCTGAGCTGCTGAGCCAGCTGCTGTTTGTCGCTGCTCGCTTGCTGCTGCAAGGCGTTCAGCTTATCGCTCAGGCTCTGATTCGCCTGCGCCTGAAGTTCAGCCTGATGTTTCCCGTTAAGGTATAAACCCGCGCCGGTGGCCAGGGCGATGATAATCGCCACTGCGCCCAGCACCATGCCGCCGCTCTTTTTGTCGCGCGGCGGTTGCTGGCGGGAAGAGGGCGAAGTATCTGCCGCTGGCGTAGTCTCTTCAACCGTGGCGGAGGTCGCTTTTTGTTCCGTCATCTGTGGCACATCCCATGATTAAGTTCAGCGTAACGCGCGCAGCAGCGCATCGTTATCGGCACCATCGGCTACCTGAATATCCTGCCAGCCCAGTTCACTGGCCAGCGTAGCCAAACGTTCGCTGACGACAACCAGTCGGCAGCGTAATAACCATTCCTCGCGATCGACTGCGGGGAACAGAGAAAAAAGCTGTTGTAACATTTCACCGCTGCTGACCACCAGCGTTGTGATGCCGCGGTTGCGCCAGCGTCGGCCTTCAACCGGGCCGTCGTAGTGCTTCTGACAGCGCTGGTAGCACTGGCTGAACGAGACTTCCGCACCGCGATCGGTCAGCGTTTCCGCCAGCAGTTCGCGCCCTGGATTTCCTCGTAAAATCAGCGTTTTCTTACCGGACACCCGCTGCAACGCCGCCATATTGATAAGCGCTTCGCTGGTTTCCTGCGCGTGCGGATAGTCAACGTGACGACCGCTGGCGGTATGAAACGCCAGCGCGGTGCTGCGACCAATTGCATAATAGTCCACGTCTGCGGGCCACGCTGCGTTGTGGCGCGCCAGCGCGGGCTGTGCATAGTGGATCACCTGCTGAGAAAGCAGAAAAACCAGGTCGCCCTTGCGTAACGCGGCAAGCTGTTGCGGCAGACGATCAAGGTCGCTGCCCGGCGCAAACTCAATCAGCGGCAGGCTCCACGCCTCGCGGCCAAGCGCGCGCAGGCGAGTCACCAGCGCGCTGGCTGCAGGCTCCGGGCGAGTGACCAGAATCGTCATAGCGGCGGTTGCCCCTGGTAAACGTCGCGCAGAATATCGCGCGCGCCTTTGCTGAGCAGCTCTTCGGCGAGGGAAATTCCCATCGCTTCCGCCTCGGCGCGCGGGCCGCGACGTTCGCCACGCACCATCACGCTGCCGTCCGGCGCGCCGACCAGACCACGCAGCCACAGCTCGTCGCCTTCCAGCAGCGCAAAGCTGCCAATCGGCACCTGACAACCGCCTTCCAGGCGCGTGTTCATGGCGCGTTCGGCTTTGACGCACACGGCGGTATCGTCATGGTTAAGCGCCTGCAGCAGCCCGATCAGCTCGCTGTCGTCGAGGCGGCACTCAATGCCCACCGCACCCTGGCCGACAGCGGGCAGAGAAATTTCCGCTGGCAACGGCTGACGAATGCGCGCTTCAAGCTCCAGACGCTTCAGTCCGGCGGTCGCCAGAATAATGGCGTCATATTCGCCGGCGTCGAGCTTCGACAGGCGCGTCCCGACGTTGCCGCGCAGCGAGCGGATCACCAGATCGGGACGGCGTTCGCTAATCTGGCTCTGGCGACGCAGGCTGGAGGTGCCCACCACCGCGCCCGCCGGCAGCTCATCAAGCGAGTTGTAGTGATTTGAGACGAAGGCGTCGCGCGGATCTTCGCGTTCGCAAATCGTGACCAGCCCTAATCCTTCTGGGAACGCGACCGGCACATCTTTCATTGAATGGACGGCGAGATCGGCGCGATTTTCCAGCATCGCCAGCTCAAGCTCTTTGACAAAGAGGCCCTTACCGCCCACTTTCGCCAGCGGCGTATCGAGAATGACGTCGCCTTTAGTAACCATAGGCACCAGCTCAACGCGCAGGCCCGGATGCGCGGCCATCAGGCGTTGCTGGACATAATGTGCCTGCCAGAGCGCAAGAGGACTTTGTCTTGTAGCAATTCTGAAAATTTTGTCTAACATGCTGTTAACCATTTTGATCGTTCACCGAATATCCTATCATTGTCGGCCTGAGGCTGACAGTTTCAACGGATTATTTGACCGGGCAGGCGGGAAGATTCGCCAGTTAAAAGAGGATGAAGCGGATACCGGTGTCCGAAAGCGCAGGAAGCGAACAGGAACGTGCTAAACTGTTAAGTAGCGCAACTTTCTTTACGGTCAATCTGCCAGGTGTTAGATTGATCACGTTTCCAGCAATAATCTGCCCATCTTTTTCGATTATTAAGCGGCAGGTTTCGGAGACAGGTTGCTTAAACACTGGGACAATCAGGCGAAACGTCTTGTACCTCTACATTGAGACACTGAAACAGAGACTGGATGCCATTAATCAGCTGCGCGTCGATCGCGCGCTGGCTGCGATGGGACCTGCTTTCCAGCACGTATACAGTCTGCTGCCGACCTTACTGCATTATCATCATCCGCTGATGCCGGGTTACTTTGACGGTAACGTTCCCCGCGGTATCAGCTTCTTCACGCCTGAAGAAAACCAGCTTCTGCTGATGCGCGAACTGGCGGGCGGTCACGAGCTGACGCTGGACGTGTCGCGCACTGGCGAAATGCCGATTACCGGCATCTACTCCATGGGCAGCACCTCGTCGGTCGGGCAGAACAGCGTCTCTGACCTCGATATCTGGGTCTGCCATCAATCCTGGCTGGACAACGAAGAGCGTCTCAACCTGCAGCGCAAATGCACGCTGTTGCAGAAGTGGTGCGTGTCGATGGGCGTGGAAGTCAGCTTCTTCCTGATTGATGAAAACCGCTTCCGCCATAATGAAAGCGGCAGCCTCGGCGCAGAAGACTGCGGCTCGACGCAACATATCCTGCTGCTGGATGAGTTCTACCGTACCGCCGTACGTATGGCGGGTAAACGCATCCTGTGGAATATGGTGCCCTGCGAAGAGGAACATCACTACGACGACTATGTGATGTCGCTTTATGCGCAGGGCGTGCTGACGCCTAACGAGTGGCTCGATCTTGGCGGACTCGGCACGCTGTCGGCGGAAGAGTATTTCGGCGCCAGCCTGTGGCAGCTCTATAAAAGTATCGACTCGCCCTATAAGGCGGTGCTGAAAACCCTGCTGCTGGAAGCGTACAGCTGGGAGTATCCCAATACGCAGCTGCTGGCGATGGATATTAAACAGCGTCTGCACGACGGCGAAATCGTCAGCTTTGGCCTTGATCCTTACTGCATGATGCTGGAGCGCGTGACGCACTATCTGACCAGCATGGACGATCAGCCGCGTCTCGATCTGGTGCGCCGCTGTTTCTATCTGAAAGTGTGCGAGAAGCTGAGTACCGACGAAAACAGCAGCCGCTCAGGCTGGCGACGCGAGATCCTGTCGCAGCTGGTGAAAGAGTGGGGCTGGGACGAGGAGAAACTGGCAATCCTCGATAATCGCGGCGGCTGGAAAATCGAACGCGTGCGCGAGGCGCATAACGAACTGCTGGATGCGATGATGCAGAGCTATCGCAACCTGATCCGTTTTGCCCGCCGCAACAATTTAAGCGTCAGCGCGAGTCCGCAGGATATCGGCGTGCTGACGCGTAAACTGTACGCCGCTTTTGAAGCGCTGCCGGGCAAAGTCACGCTGGTCAACCCGCAGATTTCGCCCGATCTGTCGGAAGAGAATCTCACCTTTATTCATGTCCCCGTTGGCCGCGCCAACCGCTCAGGCTGGTATCTCTATAACCAGGCGCCGGACATGAACTCAATCATCAGCCATCAGCCGCTGGAGTATAACCGCTACCTGAATAAGCTGGTGGCCTGGGCGTGGTTCAACGGCTTGCTGACCAGCAAGACGCGTCTGCATATCAAAGGCAACGAGATCTGCGATCTGGCACGCCTGCAAGAGCTGGTGAACGACGTGTCGTCTCATTTTCCACTGCGTCTGCCTGCGCCGACGCCGAAAGCGCTCTACAGCCCATGCGAAATCCGCCATCTGGCGATTATCGTCAACCTTGAGCACGATCCGACCTCCGCTTTCCGCAATCAGGTGGTGCATTTCGATTTCCGTAAGCTCGACGTCTTTAGCTTCGGTCAGCAGCAGCAGTGCCTGATCGGCAGCATCGATCTGCTCTACCGCAACTCGTGGAATGAAGTGCGTACGCTGCACTTCAACGGCGAGCAGGCGATGATCGAGGCGTTAAAAACCATTCTGGGCAAAATGCACCAGGACGCCGCGCCGCCGGACACGGTTGAAGTGTTCTGCTACAGCCAGCATCTGCGCGGGCTGATCCGCACGCGCGTTCAGCAGCTTGTTTCTGAA
>NZ_DJDN01000081.1:30607-74434 GCF_002431095.1 Pantoea sp. UBA5923
AATGCATTGAGCTGCGTCTCTCCAGCACGCGTCAGGAGCCGGGCCGCTTTAAGGCGCTGCGCATGGCTGGCCAGACGTGGGGACTCTTCTTTGAGCGCATGAGCGTCTCGGTACAGAAGCTGGAAAATGCCGTGGAGTTTTACGGCGCGATCTCCAACAACAAGCTGCACGGCCTGTCGATCAAAGTGGAGTCGAACCAGACGCCGCTGCCGCCGGTGGTGAACGGCTACGCCAGCGAAGGCATTATTCAGTTCTTCTTCGAAGACACCACCGACGAGCAGGGTTTCAATATCTATATTCTGGATGAAACCAACCGCGTCGAGGTCTATCACCACTGCGAAGGCAGCAAAGAGGAGCTGGTGCGCGACGTCAGCCGTTTTTACTCCTCTTCGCACGATCGTTTTACCTACGGCTCCAGCTTTATCAACTTTAACCTGCCGCAGTTCTACCAGATCGTAAATACCGGCGAACGCTTCCAGGTTATCCCGTTCCGCAGCCAGACGCTGGCCCAGCTCTGCGCCACGCAGCCGGATAACGACAACGGCGACTATCAGCCGCGCTACCAGGTACACTGACGCCGCGTTCGCCGCGCGGCCCTTTCCTTGCCGAACTGTCACCGCGCGCACGCGAATTGCGGGGATTTCCTGTTGCTTTTCCATCTTCAACTGCGATGATAAGCAACCAGGTTAAGGACAAAAGAGCAGAAGAGATGAAGAGAGTAAAAAGCCTGTTGGCAATGGCGCTGGCGCTGACGAGCCTGGCAGGCTGTGGACTAAAAGGACCGCTTTACTTCCCGCCCGCTAACCAGCCGAAAACGCAAACCCCACAGCAAGCTGAGCAGCAGAAAAAGCAGCAGCAACAGCGAGCGGCGCAGGCGGATACGCGTGGACTGGTGAGCGGCGGCAACGCCAGCATGACAGCAGAATAATTGTAATGGCGCACCCGGCGGAGCAAAAAATGCAGTTCTCCAAAATGCACGGACTCGGCAACGATTTCATGGTTGTGGATGCCGTGACGCAAAACGTCTTTTTCTCGCCGGAGCTGATTCGCCGGCTGGCGGATCGCCATCTGGGGATCGGTTTCGATCAGCTACTGATCGTCGAGCCACCTTACGATCCCGATCTCGACTTCCACTACCGCATCTTCAACGCCGACGGCAGCGAAGTGGCGCAGTGCGGCAACGGCGCGCGCTGCTTTGCCCGCTTTGTGCGGCTGAAAGGCCTGACCAACAAAAGCGAGATCCGCGTCAGCACCCAGACCGGCCGCATGGTATTGAGCGTGACGCCGGACGAACTGGTGCGCGTCAATATGGGCGAGCCTGACTTCGAGCCGCAGCAGGTGCCGTTCCGCGCCAATAAGGCGGAAAATCTCTATCTGCTGCGCGTCGCCGAACAGACGGTGATGTTCGGCGCGGTATCCATGGGCAATCCGCACTGCGTGATCCAGGTTGACAGCGTGCAGACCGCCGCGGTCGAAACGCTTGGCCCGGCGCTGGAAAGCCACGAGCGCTTTCCCGAACGCGTCAACGTCGGCTTTATGGAAGTGGTGTCGTCGGAGCATATTCGCCTGCGCGTCTACGAGCGCGGCGCGGGCGAAACCCAGGCGTGCGGCAGCGGCGCTTGCGCCGCGGTAGCCTGCGGCATTCAGCAGGGCATTCTGTCGCCGAAGGTGCGCGTCGATTTGCCCGGCGGCATGCTGCATATCGCCTGGAAAGGAGCCGGTCAGCCGCTGTTTATGACCGGACCCGCCACACACGTATACGATGGGTTTATTCATTTATGAAAAATATCGAAGAGCAGGCTGATAATACTCTCCTGCTGGACGATCAGGCCGTTAACGATTATCTGCAGCAAAATCCTGACTTCTTTATCCGCAACGCCCGCCAGGTCGAACAGATGGCGGTGCCGCATCCGGTACGCGGCAGCGTGTCGCTGGTGGAGTGGCATATGGCGCGCCAGCGCAACCATATTCAGCGGCTGGAGGAAGAGATCACGCTGCTGATGGAGCAGGCCAGCGCCAACCATGAGCTGTTCGATCGGCTACTGGCGCTGCAGGGACATCTGGCGGCGGCCGATTCGCTGCAGGAGATGCTTAATCGCCTGCAACGCTGGGCGCGCGAGCTGGGGCTGGCCGGCGCTAACCTGCGCCTCTTTGCCGACCAGTGGCGGCTGGGCGCCCCCTCTGAGTTCGTGCAGCTCAGCCTGTCGCGTCAGGCGTTTGAACCGCTGCGCATCCAGCGTTTCGGTCAGCAGCACCATTTTCTCGGCAGCCTGAACGGTCCCGAACTGCTGCTCTTGCTGCCGCAGGCCAAGGCGATCGGTTCGGTGGCGATGTCGCTTATGGGCGAGCGCGGCGAACTGGGCGTGCTGATTTTCAGCAGCCGCGACAGCCAGCACTATCAGGCTGGTATGGGCACGCTGCTGTTGCAGCATCTGGCGCAGATGATGCCGGAACTGCTGTCGCGCTGGGTAGAACGCGCATGAGCGCGCTCCTGGCCGTCGTCGATGAATTCCTGCGCTACCTCAAGGTTGAGCGCCAGCTCAGCCCGCTGACGCAGGAGAACTACGCGCGCCAGCTGGCGGCGCTGACGATGATGGCCGAAGAGATGAAGCTGGACGACTGGGCGAAGCTGGAGCCTGCACAGGTGCGCAGCATGGCATCACGCAGTCGCCGCGCCGGTTTAGGCGCCAGCAGCCTCGCGCTGCGGCTTTCGGCGTTGCGCAGTTTTCTCGACTGGCAGGTCAGCCAGGGCCGGCTCTCCGCCAATCCCGCTAAAGGCGTCACCACGCCGCGCAACGCGCGTCACCTGCCGAAGAATATTGACGTCGATGAGGTCAATCAGCTGCTGGAGATCGACCTTAACGATCCGCTGGCGGTGCGCGACCGCGCGATGCTGGAGGTGATGTACGGCGGCGGGCTGCGTTTGTCGGAGCTGGTTAATATGGACTGCCGCCACGTCGATCTTGAGGCGGGCGAAGTCTGGGTCGTAGGAAAAGGCAGCAAGGAGCGTCGCGTGCCGATCGGCCGCACCGCCGTTGCCTGGCTGGAGCGCTGGCTGCCGCTGCGCGCCAGCTTCGGCGGCGAGGATGACGCGCTGTTCCTCTCCAGCCGCGGACGCCGGATTTCGGCGCGTAACGTGCAGAAGCGTTTCGCCGAATGGGGCGTTAAACAGGGCGTCGCCAGCCACATCCATCCGCACAAGCTGCGTCACTCCTTCGCCACCCATCTGCTGGAGTCGAGCGGCGATCTGCGCGCAGTGCAGGAGCTGCTGGGCCACGCCAATCTCTCTACGACACAGATCTATACCCATCTCGATTTCCAGCATCTGGCGACGGTGTATGATGCTGCGCATCCCCGCGCCAAACGAGGAAAGAACGAATGAAGTTTTACCGTCCGTTACGCGCCATTAAGGCTATCACTTTCGATCTCGACGATACGCTCTACGACAACTATCCCGTGATCCGCAAAACCACCGCTGAAGCGCACGCCGCCCTGCAGGCCTGGCATCCGTCGCTGCGCGAATTTACGCCGCTGGACTATCAGAAGCTGCGCGACGAATTGCTGGCGCGCGAGCCGGATATTTACCACGACGTTTCAGAGTGGCGTCGACGCTCGGTCGAGCTGGCGCTGCTGAACGTCGGTCTTTCGACGCAGGAAGCGACGACCGGTGCTGAAGAGATCATGAGCGTATTCCATCACTGGCGCAGTCAGGTAGAGATGCCGGAAGAGACGCATCAGACGCTCAAAGCGCTCGGCGAAAAAGTCCCGCTGGTGGCGATCACCAACGGCAACGCGCGTCCGGAACAGCTCGGTATCGCCGACTATTTTGAGTTCGCGCTGCGCGCCGGGCCGGACGGCCGCGCGAAGCCTTATCAGGATATGTACCATCTCGCCGCGCAGCGTCTCGGCCTCGCGCCGGAAGCGATCCTGCACGTAGGCGACGATCTGACCACCGATGTGGCTGGCGCGTTGCGCTGCGGTATGCAGGCGTGCTGGATCAATCTGCGCGGCGGCAACCTGATGCACATTGCCGATGCGCGCCTGGTGCCGCATGTGGAAATTTCGCGATTGGCATCCCTGACCTCACTGTTATAATGGCTGTAGATTTATCCAGTCGTACCCTGAGTCATGCGCCTTGCTGCAAGCCGAATGATTCAGGGTTCGCTTTTTGTTTTCTTTAGTGAACGGTGCTTATGGACGTTTCTGATCTGCTCAACGGTTTGAATGACAAACAGCGCGAAGCCGTGGCGGCGCCGCGCGGCAACCTGCTGGTGCTGGCAGGCGCGGGCAGCGGAAAAACACGCGTCCTAGTGCACCGCATCGCCTGGCTGCTGTCGGTGGAGAACTGCTCGCCTTATTCCATTATGGCGGTGACCTTTACCAACAAAGCGGCAGCGGAGATGCGCCACCGTATCGAGCAGCTGATCGGCACCAGCCAGGGCGGCATGTGGATCGGCACCTTCCACGGTCTGGCGCATCGTCTGCTGCGCGCCCACCATCTCGACGCTGGCTTGCCGCAGGATTTTCAGATCCTCGACAGTGAAGATCAGTTGCGCCTGCTGAAACGCCTGATTAAGGCGATGAATCTGGATGAGAAGCAGTGGCCCGCGCGTCAGGGCATGTGGTACATCAACGGCAAAAAAGATGAAGGGCTGCGCCCGAAACATATTGAAAGCTATGGCAATCCAGTAGAGCAGACCTGGCTGCGCATCTATCAGGCCTATCAGGAAGCCTGCGATCGCGCCGGGCTGGTCGATTTCGCCGAGCTGCTGCTGCGCGCCCATGAGCTATGGCTGCATAAGCCGCATATTCTCAATCACTATCGGGAACGCTTCAGCAATATTCTGGTGGATGAGTTTCAGGACACCAACAACATTCAGTACGCCTGGATCCGCATGCTGGCGGGCGACAGCGGCCGCGTGATTATCGTCGGCGACGACGATCAGTCGATTTATGGCTGGCGTGGCGCACAGGTCGAGAACATTCAGCGTTTCCTGCAGGATTTCCCGGCGGCAGAAACCATTCGCCTTGAGCAGAACTATCGCTCTACCAATAACATTCTGAAGTCAGCTAACGCCCTGATTGCCAATAACAATGGCCGTCTCGGCAAAGAGCTGTGGACCGACGGCACCGACGGCGATCCCATTTCGATCTACTGCGCCTTTAACGAGCTGGACGAAGCGCGCTTTGTGGTCAACCGTATCAAAACCTGGCAGGAGAACGGCAACGCCCTGCAGGACTGCGCCATTCTTTACCGCAGCAACGCCCAGTCGCGCGTGCTGGAAGAGGCGCTGCTGCAGAGCAGCATGCCGTACCGCATTTATGGCGGCATGCGCTTCTTCGAGCGTCAGGAGATTAAAGACGCGCTCGCCTATCTGCGCCTGATCGCCAACCGCAACGACGATGCGGCCTTCGAGCGCGTGGTCAATACGCCGACGCGCGGCGTAGGCGATCGCACGCTCGACGTGGTGCGCCAGACCGCGCGCGAACGGCAGATGACGCTGTGGCAGGCGACGCGCGAACTGCTGCAAACCAAAGCGCTGGCAGGGCGTGCGGCCTCGGCGCTGCAGCGCTTCTGCGAGCTGGTCGATTCGCTGGCGAGCGAAACCGCTGAAATGCCGCTGCATGTGCAAACCGACCGCGTGATTAAAGATTCCGGCTTGTGGGTTATGTATGAGCAGGAGAAAGGCGAAAAGGGCCAGGCGCGTATTGAAAACCTTGAGGAACTGGTGACGGCGACGCGCCAGTTCAGCTACCAGGATGAAGACGAAGATCTGATGCCGCTGCAGGCGTTTCTGTCGCACGCTGCGCTGGAGGCGGGCGAAGGCCAGGCCGATAAGTGGCAGGACGCGGTGCAGCTGATGACGCTGCACTCGGCCAAGGGGCTGGAGTTTAGCCAGGTCTTTATCGTCGGTATGGAAGAGGGGATGTTCCCAAGCCAGATGTCGCTGGATGAGGGCGGGCGTCTGGAAGAGGAGCGTCGTCTTGCCTATGTCGGCGTGACGCGCGCCATGCTGAAGCTGACGCTGACCTATGCCGAGACGCGACGCCTCTACGGCAAAGAGGTCTATCACCGGCCGTCGCGCTTTATCGGCGAGCTACCGGAAGAGTGCATTGAAGAGGTACGCCTGCGCGCCAGCGTTAGCCGTCCCGTCAACCATCAGCGTATGGGCACGCCGGTCTCGAAAAGCGACAGCGGCTTTTCGCTGGGACAGCGCGTGAAGCATGCGAAATTCGGCGAAGGCACCATTATCAATCTGGAAGGCAGCGGCGAGCACAGCCGCGTTCAGGTGGCGTTTCAGGGCCAGGGTATCAAGTGGCTGGTGGCCGCCTATGCGAAGCTGGAAACTGCTTAGTCACCGGTTGACGACTTTTTCGTCTCAGCGTAACATGCGCGCACTATTATCAAGAGAGGACAATGCCTTGGACACGCCCAGTCGATGCTGGCTCAGTCACCTGGTTACCAGGAATAACATCTAAGGCTACCTCTTTTTGCTGGTAGCCTTAGCGGTTATCAGCGACCTCCCTTTTTTATCCCGTCGCATGAGTCAGCACTGATTCACCTTTTGAACGAGCGTTTCCGTGTTCAGGCGTTTGCCGTGGCCGACTGGCCAGCGGCCTTGTCCCATTAAGTCTGCAATGGGGAGTATTGCTATGCTGAGCGCATTTAAACTGGATCGCAGCCGCCTGACGCGTCTGGAGCTGGAAGACGAAAACGACAAACTGACCACCTCGGTCTGGGTCGATCTGATCGAGCCGGAAGAGGGCGAGCGCGACCGCGTGCAGAGCGAGCTGGGCCAGAGCCTGGCTACGCGTCCGGAGCTGGAGGATATCGAAGCCTCGGCGCGTTTCTTCGAAGATGAAGACGGGCTGCATATCCACTCTTTCTTCTTTTATGAAGATGCGGAAGACCACGCCGGCAACTCCACCGTGGCGTTCACCATTCGTGAAGGGCGACTCTATACGCTGCGCGAGCGCGAGCTGCCTGCGTTTCGCCTTTACCGTATGCGCGCCCGCAATCAGACGCTGATCGACGGCAACGCCTTCGAACTGCTGCTGGATCTGTTTGAGACTAAAATCGAACAGCTGGCGGATGAGATCGAGAACATCTATAGCGCGCTGGAGAAGCTCAGCCGCGTGATTATGGAAGGGCAGCAGGGCGAAGAGTATGACCAGGCGCTGTCGCGTCTCGCCGAGCTGGAAGATATCGGCTGGAAGGTGCGGCTGTGTCTGATGGATACCCAGCGCGCGCTTAATTTCCTGGTGCGCAAGGCGCGTCTGCCGAACAACCAACTGGAGCAGGCGCGCGAGATCCTGCGCGATATCGAGTCGCTGCTGCCGCATAACGAATCGCTGTTCCAGAAGGTCAACTTCCTGATGCAGGCGGCGATGGGTTTTATCAACATCGAGCAGAACCGCATTATCAAGATCTTCTCGGTGGTGTCGGTTGTCTTCCTGCCGCCGACGCTGGTGGCCTCCAGCTACGGCATGAACTTTGAATTTATGCCGGAGCTGAAGTGGAGCTTTGGTTATCCCGCGGCGATTGGCCTGATGATCCTCGCCGGTCTGGCGCCTTATCTCTACTTTAAGCGCAAGAACTGGCTGTAATCGTTCATCAGCGGACGGAGAATCCGGAGCTTACGCGAACAGCAAGAACCGCTCGCCAAGAGACGCAAAAACGGCATTTCTGCCAGCGCGTCCCGCGCCCTCCCTGGCGCGGGACGCTTTGCTTTTGGGCCTGTGTCATTCGCGTTTTGACATTTTTACGCGCGGTTGGATTAAATAACCCGCTGCTTTATCGCGCGTCGGCTACGCAGCGTCGCCACCACCGCATCGAAAATAAACACCGCCAGCGCCAGCCAGATAAAGCCAAACGTCACCATCTTGTCGGGCGTAATGGTCTCGCCGTAAAACAGCACCGCCAGCAGGAACATCAGCGTCGGGCCGAGGTACTGGAAAAAGCCGACGGTGGAAAGACGCAGCCGCGTACAGGCGGCGGCAAATAGCATCAGCGGAATCGTCGTCACGATGCCTGCCGCGACCAGCTTAAGGTTCAGACTCAGCGGATTGGCGCTCAGGTGGCTGGTTGGCGTATCGGCGACGCCGAACAGATAGATCGCCGCCAGCGGAAACAGCCACAGCGTTTCAATCAGCATGCCGCTCTGCGCATCGACCTGAATTTTTTTGCGCACCAGTCCATAAAAGGCGAAGCTCAACGCCAGGCCCAGCGCGATCAGCGGCACCGAGCCGAACTTCCACAGCTGCACCAGCACGCCGATGGTCGCCAGCGCTACCGCCAGCCACTGCAATCGCCGAAAGCGCTCGCGCAGAAACAGCATGCCGAGCACCACGTTAATCAGCGGGTTGATAAAGTAGCCGAGGCTCGCTTCCAGCATATGCTGGTTATTCACCGCCCAGATAAACAGCAGCCAGTTGCCGCCGATGGTTACGGCGGTCAGCGCCAGCAGCAGCACCTTCTTCGGCTGCGCCAGCACGCTGCGCACCTGTCCCCAGCTGCGGCTCAGGCTAATCAACACCAGCATAAAGAGTGCTGACCAGATCACGCGGTGCGTCATGATCTCTGTCGGCGGAACGGTTTTGACCAGCTTGAAGTAGGCCGGAGCGATGCCCCAGATAAAGTAGGCGCCGAGCGCGAAGCCTATGCCCTGGCGAGTTTGTTGCGTATCCATAGATAGAAAGCATCCGCAAAAGGTCGATTCTCGCATGGCGTCCGCGATTAACCAATCAAATAGGTCGCCGTCGCCGTGGCAATATAGTCGCCCTGCTGGTTATGTAGCTCGACGCGCGCCACCGCCACCTTATTTCCGGCGCGCAGCAGGCTGCTGGTGGCGGTAAAGCGTTCGCCGCGGCCAGGGCGCAGATAGTCAACGCGCATATCGATGGTGCCCATGCGCGAAAGGCGTTGACGCAGCTCCTCTTCGCTAATGGTTTCCGCGCGCGTCAGGGCGTTGCTGACGCAGACCATACCGGCGGCGACATCCAGCACCGAGGCGATAACGCCGCCGTGAAGGATCTGCTGCGCCGCATTGCCGATGAGCATGGTTTTACTGGCGAAGCTGATTTCAGCGTAGTCGCTCTCCAGCCGATCCAGCTCCAGGCCGAGCGCCTGGTTGAAGGGCATATGATAAACAAAGATTTCGCCCACCATCCGGCGGGCTTCATGCTGAGACAACAGCACTGATGACATGACGATATTCCTGCGAACACGCCGTTAAGGGCGCGAAATGTTAACGAGTTGTGTATTCTAAGCTGCGCGCGAAGGGGTTTCCAGTTTCAGAAATCAGCGCTCATCTTCACCGCATTTTGCGTGTAGAATGGCCTCCTTTTTATGACTCCCCATTCATTTGACACGCAGCCTTCATCGGAGAAAGTTATGCGCAAGCATCGCGCCTCGTTAGCAGCCGCCCTGTTATTTCCTGCGCTGGCGCTGGCTGAGGAAGCCACCGTTAAAGATGTCCACGACACCCCTCAGGTGCGCGGCAGCATTATCGCCAACCTGCTGGAGAAGCACGACAATCCGTTTGTGCTCTACCCGTATGAGAGCAACTATCTGCTCTACACCTACACCAGCGACTTGAATAAAGAGGCGATCTCCTCATATAACTGGGCAGATAATGCGCGTAAAGATGAAGTGAAATTTCAGCTCAGTCTGGCGTTTCCGCTGTGGCGCGGTATTCTGGGGGATAACTCCGTACTGGCGGCTTCCTATACGCAGCGCTCCTGGTGGCAGCTGTCGAACCGCGGCGAATCGTCGCCGTTTCGCGAAACCAACTACGAGCCGCAGATTTTCCTCGGCTGGGCTACGGATTATGACTTCGCCGGCTGGACGCTGCGCGATGTTGAAATGGGCTTCAATCACCAGTCCAACGGCCGCAGCGATCCAACTTCGCGCAGCTGGAACCGCGTCTACGCGCGCCTGATGGCGCAGAACGGTAACTTCCTCGCCGAAGTAAAACCCTGGTATCGCATACCGGACAGTGAAGACGATAACCCGGATATTACTAAATATATGGGCTACTACCGTCTTAAACTGGGCTATATCGCCGGCGACAATATCTTCAGCGTGGAAGGCAACTACAACTGGAACACCGGTTTTGGCGGCGCGACGCTGGGCTGGAGCTATCCCATCAGCGAACACGTTCGTTTCTATACCCAGGTGTTTAGCGGTTATGGCGAGTCGCTTATCGACTACAACCATCGCCAGACGCGTGTCGGCGTCGGCGTCATGCTAAACGATCTGTTCTGACTCTCCGGAAAACAACAGGAATACAGTGGCAATCTCGGTAGTACATAATCAGGAGTCGCTGGCGCAGCAGGTATTGCAGGATACCTTCGGCTATCAGCATTTTCGTCCCGGTCAGCAAACCATTATCAATGCGGCGCTGAGCGGTCGGGATTGTCTGGTCGTTATGCCCACCGGCGGCGGTAAATCGCTCTGCTATCAGATCCCCGCGCTGGTGCAAGACGGGCTGACGCTGGTGGTGTCGCCGCTGATCTCGCTGATGAAAGATCAGGTGGATCAGCTGCTGGCGAACGGCGTGGCGGCGGCGTGCCTCAACTCCACCATGACGCGCGAGCAGCAGCAGCAGGTAATGGCGGATTGCCGCACCGGCCGCGTCAAGCTGCTCTATATCGCGCCTGAGCGTCTGATGATGGACAACTTCCTTGAGAGCCTGGCGCACTGGCAGCCTGCGATGCTGGCGGTCGACGAGGCGCACTGTATTTCGCAGTGGGGTCACGATTTCCGTCCCGAATATGGCGCGCTGGGCCAGCTGCGCCAGCGTTTCCCGCAGCTGCCGGTCATGGCGCTGACCGCCACCGCCGACGAAACCACGCGCAACGACATTGTGCACCTGCTGCATATGCAGGACCCGCTGATTCAGATCAGCAGTTTTGATCGTCCCAATATTCGCTACACGCTGGTGGAAAAGTTCAAGCCCACCGAGCAGCTGCTGCGCTACGTTCAGGATCAGCGCGGCAAGAGCGGCATTATCTACTGCAACAGCCGCGCCAAAGTGGAAGACACCGCCGCGCGTCTACAAAGCCGCGGGCTGAGCGTTGGCGCCTATCATGCGGGTATCGACAGCGCGCAGCGCGCGCGCGTGCAGGAGGCGTTTCAGCGCGACGATCTGCAGATCGTGGTGGCGACGGTCGCGTTCGGTATGGGCATCAACAAGCCCAACGTGCGCTTCGTGGTGCACTTCGATATTCCACGCAATATCGAATCCTACTATCAGGAAACCGGTCGCGCCGGACGCGACGGGCTGCCGGCCGAAGCGATGATGCTTTACGATCCGGCGGATATGGCGTGGCTGCGCAAATGCCTGGAAGAGAAAGCGCCAGGCCCGCTGCAGGATATTGAACGCCATAAGCTCAACGCTATGGGCGCGTTCGCCGAAGCGCAAACCTGCCGCCGTCTGGTGTTGCTTAACTATTTCGGTGAAGGGCGCCAGCAGCCGTGTGACAACTGCGATATCTGTCTGGATCCGCCAAAGCGTTACGATGGCCTGGTCGAGGCGCAGAAAGCGCTCTCCAGCATCTATCGCGTCGGGCAGCGTTTCGGCATGGGCTATATAGTGGAAGTGCTGCGCGGCGCTAACAACCAGCGCATCCGCGAGCAGGGCCATGACAAGCTGCCGGTGTACGGCATCGGCCGCGAGCAGAGCCATGAACACTGGATCAGCGTGCTGCGCCAGCTAATCCATCTTGGGCTGGTGACGCAGAATATCGCCATGCACTCCGCGCTGCAGCTGACGGAAGCAGCGCGCCCGGTGCTGCGCGGCGAAGTGCCGCTGATGCTGGCGGTGCCGCGTCTGAACGCGGCGAAGCCGAAGAGCAGCAGCTCGCCGAAAATTTACGGCGGCAATTACGATCGTAAACTGTTCGCCAAGTTGCGCAAGCTGCGTAAAGCCATTGCCGACGAGGAGAACATTCCGCCCTACGTGGTGTTTAACGACGCCACGCTGATTGAGATGGCAGAGCAGATGCCGGTCACTGCGTCGGAGATGCTGAGCGTCAACGGCGTCGGCCACCGCAAACTGGAGCGCTTTGGCAAACCCTTCCTGGTAATGATCAAAGAGCATCTTGATGAAGAGTAAAGGATACTACCCATGCTGATGTTATTTGCTACGGTCGCGCTGGTGCATCTGGTTGCGCTGATGAGCCCTGGCCCGGACTTCTTTTTCGTTTCGCAAACCGCTGCCAGCCGCTCGCGCAAAGAGGCGATGATGGGCGTACTGGGCATTACGCTGGGGATCGTTATCTGGGCGGGCGTCGCGCTGATGGGTCTGCACCTGATCCTGGAGAAAATGGCGTGGCTGCATCAGATTATAATGATCGGCGGCGGTCTCTATCTGCTGTGGATGGGCTGGCAGCTGCTCAGCTCGGCGCGTCAGCGCCATAAACAGCCGGTACAGAATGCCCCGGTGGTAGAGTTGCCGAAAAAGGGCAGAAGCTTTCTGAAAGGCTTTCTTACTAACCTCTCCAATCCAAAAGCGATTATCTACTTCGGCAGCGTATTCTCGCTGTTCGTCGGCAACGACGTCGGCTCGCTGGAGCGCTGGGGCTTGTTTCTGCTGATCGTTGGCGAAACCTTTGCATGGTTTACGCTGGTGGCAGCGATTTTCGCTCTGCCGTGGATGCGCGACAAGTATCAGCGCGCGGCGAAATGGGTTGATGGCGTGGCGGGCGTGTTATTCGCCGGTTTCGGCATTCACCTTATCCTTTCACGCTAGAGCCTGGCTTACTGGCCAGCTTGCGGTTGGGCAGTGCTCGTCATCCTCACGTACTCAAAGTACGCTGCGGTGACTGCGCGCTGTCCGCCCGAAATCTGACTGCGCCGCCGACGGCTGTTATTCCTGGTGCTCTCGTTACATCTTTATGCGATTTTTCTGGCGCTGGCTAACAGCACGCCGACCGCCATGAACAATCCGCCGAAAATACGGTTCAAGAGCTTCATCTGCTTCGGCCCCTTAATCCAGGCGGCAATGCGTGTGGCTAAAGTGGCATAGCCAATCATCACGATAATATCGACGACAATGGTGGTCGCGCCGAGCACCAGATACTGCATCGCCTGCGGCTGGTGCGGCAGGATAAACTGCGGAAACAGCGCGGCGAGAAACACGATACTTTTCGGGTTGGTGAGGTTCACCAGCACCGCCCGCTTAAACAGACGACGGCGCGGCATCGCTTTGGCTACCGCATCCAGATCGATCGCGCCTGCAGAGCGCCACTGCTGAATGCCGAGCCACACCAGATAGGCCGCGCCCGCCCACTTAAGGATTTCGAACGCCAGCAGCGACTGCGAAAAGAGCGCCCCCAGACCGATCCCCACCAGCACAATATGAATCGCCAGCCCAAGCTGCAGACCGCTAATAGAGGCCGCCGCGCCGCGATAGCCGTGGCTGATGCCGGTGCTCATGGTATTAATCGCGCCGGAGCCAGGCGAAAGGCTGAGGATAGTGGTGGTAAGAAGGTAGGTCAGCCACCATTCAGTGGTCATGGGTTGCGCTCCCTGTCTGGGCGGAAATGTGACACAATACGCCAGAAACAAGCGCGGCGCTACGGGCTGCATGCGCGGCCTGTTACTCTTTAATCGCGCATCTGCAGGGGGTTGGATGGAACGACATAAAGCGAGCTGGCTCAATCGCGAAAAAGCCTTTGCTGCCTTCGCACACGGTCCGCTGCTCGACTTCTGGCACCGCCGCGAAGAGCGTGAATTTATCGGCGTGGAAAACGTCACGCTGCGCTATGTGCGTTTCACTGCACCGCAACATAAGCGCGTTATCCTTATCGTACCTGGACGTATTGAAAGCTACGTCAAATATCCTGAACTCGCATATGACCTGTTTCACTGCGGCTTTGACGTGGTGATCCTCGATCATCGCGGGCAGGGACGTTCCGATCGTTTGCTGCAGGATACCCATCGCGGCCATGTTGTAGAGTTCACGCACTACGTGGATGATTTAGAGACTCTCTACCTGAAAGAGATCGTCGGCGGACATTACCAGCGCCGTTACGCGCTGGCGCATTCGATGGGCGGCGCGATCCTGGCACTGTTTCTGGCGCGTCAGCCGCAGGCGTTTCACGCCGTAACGCTGGTGGCGCCGATGTTCGGCATCGCGCTGCCGATGCCCTCGTTCCTGGCGAACCGCATCCTCGACTGGGCGGAAAAGCGACCGGCGATCCGCGATGGGTATGCGCTCGGCACCGGGCGCTGGCGCGCTCATCCGTTCGGCATCAATCGCCTGACGCACAGCGCGGAGCGCTACCGCCGCAGCCTGCGCTTTTACGCTGACGATCCCGCTATCCGCGTGGGCGGCCCGACCTATCACTGGGTGCGCGAAGGCATCCATGCCGGGCGCAATATCCTGAGCGTGGCAAACACTATCACTACGCCGATCCTGCTGCTGCAGGCAGGCGACGACCGCGTAGTGGATAACCGTTCGCAGGATCTCTTCTGCGCGGCGATGGCGCAGGCGGGTCATCGATGCGAGACGCGCCTGATTAAAGAAGCGCGCCATGAAATCCTGTTTGAAAAAGATGCCATGCGCGCTGAGGCGCTCAACGCGCTGGTCGATTTTTTCGAGGCGCACCCGTAATTCGAATCGCTACCTTACCGGCTACGGCCTAAAACAATACCTGAGGTTTTCATGTTTCAAATCGTCGCATCCGATCTGGATGGCACGCTGCTCTCTCCTGAACATCGCCTGACGCCTTACGCCCACGATATTCTGCAACAGCTGGTGGCGCGCGATATCCACTTTGTTTTCGCTACCGGACGTCATTACATCGACGTGGGGCAGATGCGCGACAAGCTGGGCATTCCCGCTTATATGATTACCTCTAACGGCGCGCGCGTGCACAATGCCGAGGGCGAGCTGGTGTTCAGCCACAATCTTGACGAAGATATCGCGCTGGAGCTTTACGAGCTGCACTACGCCAGTCCCGCGATCCTGACGCACGTCTACCGCGACGATGAGTGGTTTATGAGCCGCGCCCATCCGGCGGAACAGGACTATTTTCGTGAGTCCGTATTCACTTATCAGGTTTATGAGCCAGGCATGCTGCCCGGCGATAATATCAGTAAGGTCTTTTTCACCAGCGACGATCCCGACGCGCTCATTCCGCTTGAGCTGGCGCTGCAGGCGCGCTGGGGCGATCGCGTCAACGTCAGCTTTTCGCTGCCTACCTGCCTGGAGGTGATGGCGGGTGGCGTGTCGAAAGGGCACGCGCTGGAAGCGGTGGCGAAACAGCTTGGGCACTCGCTAAAAGGGTGTATCGCCTTCGGCGACGGCATGAATGATGTAGAGATGCTGAGCATGGCAGGCAAAGGCTGCATTATGCGCAACGCCCATCAGCGGCTGAAAGATACGCTGCCTGAACTGGAAGTGATTGGCAGCAATGCGGAAGACGCTGTGCCGCATACGCTGCGCACGCTGTTTTTATCCTGACGGCAAAGGGCCGGCGCGATGCCGGCCCCTTTAGCTATGACGCCAGTTGCTGCTTGTGTTTGCGTTCGTTAATCATGGTTAACAGCAGCAGGATCACCGCCAGTACGCAGCCCACCACCATCACCAGAAAGCCGCCGTTCCAGCCGAAAAAGTCAACGGTATAGCCCACAATGGCGCTGGCCACGACCGATCCGCCGAGATAGCCGAACAGGCCGGTAAAGCCTGCTGCGGTGCCCGCCGCTTTTTTCGGCGCCAGCTCCAGCGCATGCAGACCGATCAGCATCACCGGGCCGTAAATCAAAAAGCCGATCACGATCATACAGGCCATATCCACGCCGGGATTGCCCGCCGGATTAAACCAGTAGACTACCGTGGCGATGGTCACCAGCGTCATAAAGAAGACGCCGGTCGCGCCGCGGTTCCCCTTGAACACTTTATCCGACATCCAGCCGCACAGCAGCGTGCCGGGGATCCCGGCGTACTCGTAAAAGAAGTAGGCCCAGGAAGACTTATCCAGCGTGAAGTGCTTCACCTCTTTCAGATAGGTCGGCGACCAGTCGAGAATGCCGTAGCGCAGCAGATAGACAAAGACGTTGGCCAGCGCGATATACCACAGCAGCTTATTGGGCAGCACATACTGGGTGAAAATCTGCTTCGCCGTCAGCTCCTCTTCATGTGTGGCGCTGTAGTCCGGCGGGTAGTCATTTTTGTACGCCTCAATGGGCGGCAACCCGCAGGACTGCGGCGTGTCGCGCATCAGCGCAAAGGCGATCAGCGCCACGGCGATGGCGGCGAAAGCGGGCATATAAAGCGCCGCTTTCCAGTCGCTGAACCAGGCCATACCAAGCAGGAACAGCAGCGGCGGAAGGCCGCCGCCGACGTTATGGGCGCAGTTCCACACCGAGACGATGCCACCGCGCTCTTTCTGCGACCACCAGTGCACCATCGTGCGTCCGCAGGGGGGCCAGCCCATACCCTGGAACCAGCCGCAAATAAACAGCAGGGCGAACATCACCATAATGCTGGAGGTCGCCCAGGGCACGAAGCCCATTATCAGCATTACCGCGGCGGCGAGGATCAGCCCGGCAGGCAAGAAGACGCGCGGATTAGAGCGATCCGAGACCGAACCCATAATGAATTTCGAGAAGCCGTACGCAATCGAAATGCCGGAAAGCGCAAAGCCGAGATCGCCGCGCGAGAAGCCTTGCTCTACCAGATAGGGCATCGCCAGCGCGAAGTTTTTGCGTACCAGATAGTAGGCGGCGTAGCCAAAGAAGATCCCGAAGAAGATCTGCCAGCGCAGGCGGCGATATAAAGGATCAACCTGATCGTCCGCTACCTGCGGTCGATGAGGCGCGGGTTTAAAGATACTCAGCATAGCTGCCCTCCCAGGCGGTATTGTCGTTATAAGAATTGGAAATGAGCGGATATGCCCAGAGGTTGCGCCGTCATGTTCTTTTTCGCGTTAATTGTGGCGTTTTTCGCGCATGCTGGCTGTGACAGTTGACACATTTGTTACACTTTTATGACAATCACGCTGAGTTAAATTCACACAAAGGTGTTAAACGCGCCTGGCTGATAAAACGACCGGGTGCAATGTACGCTAAGCGTCTTATTTGTGAACAGTTGTCAACCAGAAAGCGCCGCGTGCGCAGAGGACATTGATTACACTAGCCGCCTCTCTCTTTTTTCAGGATTGACGCTGTGCTGTTACTGATCGTTACCACCATTCTTTGGGCTTTTTCGTTTAGCCTGATCGGAGAATATCTGGCGGGGCAGGTAGATACCTGGTTCTCTGTCCTGATGCGCCTGGCGCTGGCGGCGCTGGTGTTTTTACCCTTTCTGCGCTGGCGCGGCTACCGTCCGTCCACGCTGCTGCTCTATATGCTGGTGGGCATGCTTCAGCTTGGCATCATGTATCTGATCAGCTTCGAGGCTTACCTTTACCTCAGCGTATCGGAGTTCCTGCTGTTTACCGTCATGACGCCGCTCTATGTCACCCTGATTTATGATCTGATCAGCAAGCGGCCGCTGCGTATCGGCTACGCCTTCAGCGCGCTGCTGGCGGTCGCGGGCGCGGCGATTATTCGCTATGACAAGGTCAGCGATCATTTCTGGCTGGGTCTGCTGCTGGTGCAGCTGGCGAATATCTGCTTTGCCGTAGGCATGGTGGGTTACAAGCGTCTTCAGGAAACCCGGCCAATGCCGCAGCACACCGCCTTTTCCTGGTTTTATCTCGGCGCGGTGCTGATTGCGATTATCGCCTGGTGTCTCTGGGGCAACGCCGCGAAGTTGCCGACCACCTCGCTACAGTGGGGCATTCTGGTCTGGCTGGGCGTGGCGGCGTCAGGGCTGGGCTACTTTATGTGGAACTACGGCGCCACGCAGGTGGATGCGGGCACGCTGGGCATTATGAACAATATGCACGTTCCGGCGGGGCTGCTGGTCAACCTGGCTATCTGGCAGCAGAAGCCGCACTGGCCCAGTTTTATCGCCGGGGCGCTGGTGATTTTCGCCTCGCTGTATGTGCATAAGCGCTGGGTAGTACGCAATAACTAGCGCCGGCAGTCAGGGCAGGGGCCAGACAGGCTTCACGCCCTGACTGAGGTTGGGATTATTTTGATTTCGCCGCCTGCGTTGGGCGCAGCGTCAGCGTCAGACCCTTCAAAAAATTCCGCATAATCTGGTCGCCGCATTCGCGATAGTTTTTGTGATCCGGCTTGCGGAAAATCGCGCCTATTTCAGCCTGGGAAACCGAGAAGTTGGCTTTAGCCAGCACCGCCGGAATATCGCTGGTCTTCAGATCGAAAGCGATACGCAGTTTTTTCATAAAGATATTGTTGTTCATCCGACGCTCGATTGAGGGCGCGGGCGCATCTTCGCTTTTGCCGCGGCGGAAGAAAATCAGGCCGTTGAGAAAGTAGCCCATCAGCACGTCCGGCAGCGCCTTATAGGCGACGTCATCCTCTTTTTTCAGCCAGGCCTGTACGTCGCTCAGCGCGACCTCACAGTCGGTCAGTGCGAAAATCTCCACCACTTTTGTATCGCTTAAATCCAGCATAAAGCGCACGCTGCGCAAAATATCGTTATTGGTCATGGTGAGATTTTCTCATGGTCGTTTAACAGGCTGCGCATTATAGGGGAAATTGCGGCTCAGCGTTGCAAAATCGCGCCGGGATGCGCGGCATCGCGCACGAACGGCAGATGTTCGCAGGCGTGCTGGCGCGCAAAGCGGATAAAGGCTTCCAGCACCGGCTGACGCTGCTCGCCGTCACGAACGGCGGCATAGAGACGGCTCCACAAACCTTCGCCCAGCGTTTTCGTCACGATCAATCCTTGCTTTTCAAAGCTCTCTACGACCCAGTGCGGCAGCGCGGCGATACCCATGCGCGCCGAGACCATCTGAATCAGCAGCAGCGTGTTGTCGACGCTTTTCAGCGCCGGGCTGACGCCCGCCGGCTGAAGAAAATGCCGCCAGATATCCAGCCGCTGGCGCTGTACCGGATAGATGAGCAACACCTCTTGCGCCAGCTCCTCCGGCGTAATGTGTTCGACCTGCGCCAGCGGATGATCCGGCGCCAGCACCAGCCGCACTTCGAAATCGAACATCGGCGTGTAGTGCAGGCCGCTGCGCGGCAGGATATCCGAGGTGAGCACCACGTCCAGTTCGCCCTGCTGCAGCGCAGGCTGCGGGTCGAAAGTAACGCCCGATTTGAAATCCATCACCACCTGCGGCCAGCTCTTGCGGAAATTATCCAGCGCGGGCGTCAGCCACTGTATGCAGCTGTGGCACTCAATCGCGATGCGCAGCGTCGCCTGGTGCGGCTCGTGACACGCCTGCAGCGCCTGCTGAATCTGCGGCAGCACCTGCTCCGCCAGCTGTAGCAGGATCTCGCCCTGCGGCGTGAAGCGCAGCGGCTGACTTTTACGCACGAACAGGCGGTATCCCAGCCGCTGTTCGAGATCGCTGAACTGATGAGACAACGCGGATTGCGTCTGATGAAGCTGCGCGGCGGCGGCGGCCAGCGAGCCAGTATTACGCAGAGCCTGAAGCGTCCGCAGGTGCTTGAGTTCGATCATGAGAGTCCTTCACATCGAGATTGAACAATTTGCGCTTGAGGAACATACACTACCCGCAGAATATAGCGGTGTAAACATCTGGACGGCTAAACATCCTTTGGCTTCCAGGCGAAGCCTAAGAGAGAGACTACTGGAGAAGAGCAAATGACTATTCTGAACCATACCCTTGGCTTTCCCCGCGTCGGTCTGCGTCGTGAACTGAAAAAAGCGCAGGAGAGCTACTGGGCGGGCAACGCCACTCAGCAAGAGCTGCTGGCCGTGGGCCGCGAGCTGCGCGCCCGTCACTGGCAGCAGCAGAAGGAGGCGGGCGTTGACCTGGTGCCGGTCGGCGATTTCGCCTGGTACGATCATGTGCTGACCACCAGCCTGATGCTGGGCAACGTACCGGCGCGCCATCAGAATAGAGACGGCTCCGTCGATCTCGATACCCTGTTCCGCATTGGGCGCGGCCGCGCGCCAACCGGCGAACCGGCCGCCGCCGGCGAGATGACCAAATGGTTCAACACCAACTATCACTACATCGTGCCGGAGTTCACTAAAGGCCAGCAGTTCAAACTGACCTGGACGCAGCTGCTGGACGAAGTGGACGAAGCGCTGGCGCTGGGCCATAAGGTGAAACCCGTCCTGCTCGGCCCGGTGACCTGGCTCTGGTTAGGCAAAGTCAAAGGCGAGCCGTTCGATCGTCTGTCGCTGCTGAATGCCGTTCTGCCGGTTTATCAGCAGGTACTGGCCGAGCTGAAAAAACGCGATATTGAGTGGGTACAGATTGATGAGCCTGCGCTGGCGCTGGAACTGCCGCAGGCGTGGCGCGACGCGTTCAAACCCGCTTATAACGCGCTGCAGGGCAACGTGAAGCTGCTGCTGACCACCTATTTCGACAGCATCGGCCAGAATCTTGACGTGATCCGCGACCTGCCGGTGCAGGGGCTGCATGTAGATCTGGTGCATGGTCACGACGATATCGACCAGCTCAATCAGCAGCTGCCCGCGGAGTGGCTGCTGTCGCTTGGCGTCATCAACGGCCGCAACGTATGGCGCGCCGATCTGAGCCGCTGGTTCGAGCGTCTGCAGCCGCTGGTCGGCAAGCGCAACCGGTTGTGGATCGGCTCCTCTTGTTCGCTGCTGCACAGTCCAATCGATCTGAGCGTTGAGACGCGCCTTGATGACGAAGTGAAAAGCTGGTTCGCCTTCGCGCTGCAAAAATGCGGCGAGCTGAAGCTGCTGAGCGATGCGCTCAACCACAACGATGCGGCCTCGCTGGAGTCCTGGAGCGCGCCGATCCGCAACCGCGCTCACTCCAGCCGCGTGCACAATGCCGCGGTCGGTAAGCGTCTGGCGGCGATCTCCGCACAGGATACCGAGCGTCAAAGCCCCTATGCCGAACGCGCCAGCAAGCAGCGCAACCGCTTTAATCTGCCCGCCTGGCCGACCACCACCATCGGCTCCTTCCCGCAGACTCCTGAAATTCGCGGTCTGCGTCTCGACTTCAAGAAAGGCAACATCGACGGCGGCAACTACCGCACCGGCATCGCGGAACATATCAGGCAGGCGATCCTCGAGCAGGAGCGTCTGGGTCTTGACGTGCTGGTTCACGGCGAAGCCGAGCGTAACGACATGGTGGAGTACTTCGGCGAAAACCTCGACGGCTTTGTGTTCACGCAAAACGGCTGGGTACAGAGCTACGGCTCGCGCTGCGTCAAGCCGCCGGTCATTATCGGCGACGTTAGCCGTCCGCAGCCGATTACCGTGGAGTGGGCGAAGTACGCGCAGTCGCTTACTGACAAGCCGGTAAAAGGGATGCTGACTGGCCCGGTGACTATTCTCTGCTGGTCTTTCCCGCGCGAAGACGTATCGCGAGAAACCATTGCGAAGCAGATCGCACTGGCGCTGCGCGACGAGGTGGCAGATCTCGAAGCGGCGGGCATCGGCATTATCCAGATTGATGAACCGGCGCTGCGCGAGGGTCTGCCGCTGCACCAGTCTGACTGGGCCGCCTATCTGAAGTGGGCGGTAGACGCCTTCCGTCTTAACGCCGCCGTGGCGAAAGATGACACGCAGATCCACACCCATATGTGCTACTGCGAGTTTAACGACATCATGGATGCTATCGCGGCGCTGGATGCGGACGTTATCACCATCGAAACCTCGCGCTCCGATATGGATTTGCTGGAGTCCTTTAAAGCCTTTGAGTATCCGAACGAAATCGGCCCCGGCGTTTACGATATTCATTCGCCCAACGTGCCGAGCGTTGAGTGGATGGAAAACCTGCTGCGTAAAGCGGCGCAGAGCATTCCGCGTGAGCGTCTGTGGGTTAATCCGGACTGCGGGTTGAAAACGCGCGGCTGGACGGAAACCCGTCAGGCGCTGGCGAACATGGTGGAAGCGGCGAGGAAACTGCGCGGCGAAACCGCCTGATTTTGCTGTGTGTTGTTGATATTGGGGCGCTGTGCGCCCCCTTTTTGTATGGCGAAATCAGACAACGCCGAACTGCTTAAACCACGTCAGCATACGCGCCCAGCCATCCTGCGCCGACTCGGCGTGATAACTCGGACGGTAGTCGGCGTTGAACGCATGGCCCGCGTCGGGATAAACGACAATCTCCGCTTTAGCGTTAGCGGCATGCAGCGCCTGGCGCATCTGCTCTACGCTCTCCAGCGGAATGCCCTCATCCTGGCCGCCGTAGAGGCCCAGCACCGGCGCGCCTAAATCTACCGCGATATCAATCGGATGCTTCTGCTGCTTCATGGTCTTTTCGCCGATCAGGCGCCCATACCAGGCGACGGCGGCGCGCAGCTGCGGATTGTGCGCGGCGTAAAGCCAGCTGATGCGGCCACCCCAGCAGAAGCCGGTAATGCCCATGCGGCGAATATCGCCGCCGTTGCGCGCCGCCCAGTTAGCGGCATGGTCGAGATCGGAGAGCACCTGCGTATCCGGCACTTTGCTTACCAGCTCACTGAACAGCGTCGGAATATCGTGATAATCATTCGGATCGCCTTCACGGAAGTAAAGCTCCGGCGCAACAGCCAGATAGCCTTCCAGCGCCAGTCGGCGACAGATATCGCGAATATGCTCGTGTACGCCAAAGATCTCCTGCACCACCAGCACTACCGGCAGCGGCCCGCTGGCCTCTTTGGGCATGGCGTACCAGGCAGGCATATTTTCGCCCTGGCTCGGCACCGAGGTTTCGCCAGACTGAATAGTGGGGCTGTCGGTGTGAATAGTGGTTGAGGCGGTCGGCTGTACTGCGGGTGCAAAACCGCCCGTCGATGATTTTTGTGCCATATTGTCTTCGGTTTTCATTTTTCTCTCCGTACTGGCAGTAGCGCAATCACGTAACTATAGCCTGGCCAGATTACGTCTGAGCCAGAGGTTGGGAACAGAGCAGGAAGCGAGTAAAAACACTCTTCTCTTTAACATTGCTGCCAACCCTGACGCATACAGCTTGTAGCAATGGCGCTCTGAATGGATTGGTTATGTGACAAAGGTCTCGTTTGTAGGCTGATAAAATGTAACATTCATTTTTGATAGTGATTGTTATCACATAAATTTGCGCTGCGCTCACGTAGAGTGGCGCGCTTCACTTCCCTGTTCAGGAGTTTGCTATGTCTGACGTTTTCCATCTTGGCCTGACCAAAGCCGATCTGCAGGGCGCGACCCTGGCTATCGTTCCCGGCGATCCGGAGCGCGTAAAAAAAATTGCCGGACTGATGGCGGATGCCCAGCCGCTGGCTTCGCACCGTGAATTCACCTCCTGGCTGGCGAAGCTGGACGGCAAACCCGTTGTCGTCTGCTCGACCGGCATCGGCGGGCCTTCGACCTCTATTGCAGTGGAAGAACTGGCGCAGCTTGGCGTACGCACTTTCCTGCGTGTCGGCACCACCGGCGCGATTCAGCCGCACATTAACGTCGGCGACGTGCTGGTCACCACCGGCGCGGTGCGTCTCGACGGTGCCAGCCAGCACTTCGCGCCGCTGGAGTTTCCAGCTGTAGCCGATTTCGCCTGTACTACCGCGCTGGTCGCGGCGGCGGAGGCGAGCGGCGCCACGACCCATATTGGCGTCACCGCGTCGTCCGATACCTTCTATCCGGGCCAGGAACGTTACGATACCTTCTCTGGCCGCGTAGTCAGCCGCTTTCAGGGCTCAATGAAAGAGTGGCAGCAGATGGGCGTGCTCAATTATGAGATGGAGTCCGCTACGCTGCTGACGATGTGCGCCAGCCAGGGACTGCGCGCGGGCATGGTGGCGGGCGTTATCGTCAACCGTACCCAGAAAGAGATCCCGGATGCGGCCACCATGAAGCAGACCGAGAGCGATGCGGTAAAAATAGTGGTCGAAGCGGCGCGCCGTTTGTTATAACGCTTTTCAGGCAGCGCGCCCGCGCGCGCTGCCTCTGCTCTTTACAGCAAAAGCGAGGACCGCCCGATGCGCCAGACTCCGCCCCGACAAAAACCGGCCTTAACCGCTTCCCCCGCCGCCATGCAGGCGCGTCTTGAACATGCTGCCGCGCGCTTCCGCCAGCATATGGCACAGCAGGATTACGCCGCCGCCGCCCGGTGCTGTGAAGAGGTGCTGCGCGCGATGCCCAGCCAGATGCAGGTGCTGAGCGACTATGCGCTCTGCCTGCTGCGGCTTGGCCAGTACAACAAGTCTTACAAGATCTATCAGAAAATATATCAGGCACCGCCCGCGGTGCGCGCAACCGCATCGGAAACCTGGCTGGATGGTCTGGCGGAGCTGTGCGGCTGGATGGGTAAAAAGGATGAGCTGGCAAAATATGGCCTGGAATCGCTCAATGGCGCAGACGCCCGTTTCCGCCAGGGCCAGCGTTTCGCCTTTCCGGCGGCGCGGCCTGAACCTGTCGATCTCACCCGGCCCGAACAGAACGTAATCGCCTTCAGCCTTTATGGCAGCCACCCGCGCTATTGCGAAACCCTGATTAAAAACGTTGAGGTCGCGCAGGCGCTTTATCCCGGCTGGACCTGTCGCATCTATCTGGATGAGAGCGTGCCGCAGCATGTGTGGCAGCGTCTCAGGCAGCCGCACGTCACGCTGATCGATATGTCGCAGGAAAAGGCAATTTACCCAACGCTGTGGCGTTTTCTGGTAATGGACGACCCTGGCGTCAGACGCTTTATTATTCGTGATGCCGACTCGCTGCTGTCGGAGCGTGAAGCAGCGGCGGTAAACGCCTGGCTCGCTTCGCCATACTGGTTCCACCATATGCGCGACTATTTTTCTCATACCGAGCTGCTGCTGGCGGGCATGTGGGGCGGCTGCAACGGCGTCTTCAGCAATATGGCGCAGGCGATGCGCGACTTTATCTCCCGCTATAGCGGCAGCGAGCGCTTTACCGATCAATATTTTCTGAAGGTGGCGCTGTGGCCGACGGTGCGGGAGAGCCTGCTCAGCCACGACGAGATTTTTCATTTTCATCAGGCGCAGCCCTGGCCGCCGCACGCGCCGGTGCGCTGGCGAATGGACAACTTCCACGTCGGCAGCAACGCCGGTTTCGCCAGCATGGCGGGCAAGGCGACGGTGAAAGAGGGCGAGACGCAGCCTGTAGAACTGACCTACGGCGGCAGCGCCTTTGTTTATCCGGCGCGGGTTAAAGGCGATGAATGGATAATGGCGATGCCGTTCTTTTTAACTGACGCCTGGAAAGCGGGCGACCTGCAGGTAAAAGCGCTGTAATTCCTTTTCCGGACTGAAAATAGTCTGGACATTCATACAGTGCGACTCTACTTTCTTCCCAGCAACGCGCGTCGCGAGGGAATTATGGATCAGCAGATTATTATCAGCGCCTGTCTGGCGCTCGCCGGACTGGGTATCGGCTGGATGCTGGCGCAGCTGCGCGCCAGCCATCAGGCGGCCAGCTTCGCCACCGAGCGTCGCCTGCAGCAGGAGGCGCAGCAGCGTCAACAGCAGCAGTTTGAACAGCTCCAGCAGCAGCTTCAGCAGCGCGAACAAGAGCTGCGCCAGCTACACGGTTCCCTGAGCGGCGCGCAGGAGCGGCTGCAACAGCTTGATTACTGGCGCGGCGAATGCGAACAGCTTAACCGCGAGCTGCGCAACCAGCTGGAGGTCAACAGCGCGCAGGAAGCTGAACTGCGCGAAGTAACCATCCGCCTTGAAGAGACGCGCTTCGCCGCCGAGGAGAAGCAGCGTTTGCTCACCAACAGCGAACAGCGCCTCAGCGCGCAGTTTGAGAATCTCGCCAACCGCATCTTTGAAAACAGCGGTCGCCGCGTCGACGAACAGAACCGCCAGAGCCTGAACAGCCTGATCGGCCCGCTGCGTGAACAGCTGGACGGCTTTCGTCGTCAGGTACACGACAGCTTTGGTCAGGAAGCGCGCGAGCGTCACACGCTGGCGCATGAGATCCGTCAACTGCAGCAGCTGAACGCGCAGATGGCGCAGGAGGCGATCAACCTGACCAAGGCGCTGAAGGGCGACAACAAAATTCAGGGCAACTGGGGCGAGGTAGTACTGAGCCGCGTACTGGAGGCTTCAGGACTGCGCGAAGGTCATGAATATCAGACGCAGGTGAGTTTACAGTCGGAACAGCAGGGGAGAATGCAACCGGATGTGATCGTGCGTTTGCCGCAGGGCAAAGATGTAGTGGTCGACGCCAAAATGACCCTGGTGGCCTATGAGCGCTACTTCAACGCGGAAGATGAGGTGACGCGCGAACAGGCGCTGCAGGAGCACGTCGCCGCGGTACGCAGTCATATTCGCCTGCTGAGTCGTAAAGATTATCAACAACTTGCCGGTTTACGCTCCCTCGATTATGTGTTGATGTTTATCCCGGTAGAGCCGGCGTTTTTGCTGGCGATCGACCGTCAGCCGGAGCTGATCAGCGAGGCGCTGCAGCAGAACATAATGCTGGTCAGTCCGACTACGCTGCTGGTAGCGCTGCGTACTATTAATAACCTCTGGCGCTACGAGCATCAGAGCCGCAACGCTCAGCGTATCGCCGAACGCGCGGCGCGCCTGTACGACAAAATGCGGCTATTCGTCGATGATATGACCGGCATCGGCCATAATCTGGACAAGGCGCACAACAGCTACCGCGAGGCGATGAAAAAGCTGGCGGAAGGGCGCGGCAACCTGATCGCGCAGAGCGAGGCGTTTAAATCCCTGGGCGTTGAAGTTAAACGTTCAATTAATCCGCAGTTAGTCGAGCAGGCTATGCCGGAAAAGGCATGGGACGACGAGGAGACGCCCGACGACGACGTCGCAACAATGGAGGCGCGCGTAAGGCGGCTCCACGAATAAGCGGGTCGTCGCGTGCCTGACTACCCTGACTCTGATACACTTCGGGAAGTATTGTTTGTGGAACAGGTAAAACCGATGGCAGATGAATCACAGCAGGAAACTACCCATTTTGGCTTTCAGACGGTCGCCAAAAGCGAAAAAGCTGACAAAGTCGCGGACGTGTTTCACTCCGTAGCGGCGAAATATGACCTGATGAACGATCTGATGTCGTTTGGCATCCATCGCATCTGGAAGCGTTTTACCATCGACAGCAGCGGCGTGCGCCGCGGACAGCGCGTGCTGGATCTGGCGGGCGGCACCGGCGATTTGACGGCGAAGTTTTCCCGTCTGGTCGGCGATAACGGCCAGGTCGTGCTGGCGGACATCAACAGCTCGATGCTGAAAATGGGCCGCGACAAGCTGCGCAATCTCGGCGTAGTCGGCAACGTCAGCTATGTGCAGGCCAACGCCGAAGCGCTGCCCTTCCCGGATAACTATTTCGACTGCATCACCATCTCTTTCGGGCTGCGTAACGTGACCGACAAAGAGAAGGCGCTGGCGTCGATGTTCCGCGTGCTCAAGCCAGGCGGACGTCTGCTGGTGCTGGAGTTCTCCAAACCGGTGCTCGATCCGCTCAGCAAGGCGTACGACGCCTACTCGTTCCATATTCTGCCGCGCGTCGGTCAGCTGGTGGCGCAGGACGCGGAAAGCTACCGCTATCTGGCGGAGTCGATCCGCATGCATCCCGATCAGGAAACCCTGAAGGCGATGATGAACGACGCCGGATTCGAGAACACCACGTATTACAACATGACCGGCGGCATCGTCGCGTTGCATCGTGGATTTAAGTTTTAACCGGATATGGTGATGCGCTTGACGCCCTTGATTACCGCCGGTCTTGAGACCGCGCTAAACCGCATGCTCTATCGCGATCGCAGCCTGAAAGCCGCTCGCCAGCGACTGGTGGGACAGGTGCTGACGCTGCGTCTTGAGGAGCTTTCCCATCCGCTGGTGCTGGTCTTTAGCGAACAGCAGCTCGATGTGTTGAGCGACTGGCAGGACAGCAGCGATTGCACCGTGATTACGCAGCTGAAGACCCTGCCAAAGCTGCGCGACCGCCAGCAGCTGACCAGCCTGATCCGCAGCGGCGAGCTGCAGGTCGAAGGCGATCTGCAGGTTGTGCAGCGCTTTTCCGCGCTGATCGATCTGGCAGAGCTGGATCCGGCCGAATATCTCGCGCCCTGGATCGGCGATATCGCCGCGCAGGGCGTCAGCCAGGCGGCGCAGCGCGTTGTGCGGCGGCTACGCGGCGAGGTCTCACGTCGTCAGGATTATCTGGGGCAGGCATTAACCGAAGAGTGGCGCGTCGCGCCGGGCGCGCTGGAACTGGCGTGGTTTTCTGAGGAGGTAGACGCGATGGAACGTTCGCTTGATGCGCTGAATGCGCGTTTAGCGCAGCTGGAGGCGAAATGACATTTGGAGAGATTCGCCGTTTGTATTTCATCATCAGGATCTTTTTGACCTACGGTCTTGATGAACTGATCCCCCGCATGCGCCTTACCATCCCGCTGCGCCTCTGGCGTCGCACTATTTTCTGGATCCCCAATCGTCATAAAGATGAAGAGATTGGCGTTCGTATGCGACTGGCAATGGAGCAGCTGGGCCCGGTCTGGATTAAATTCGGTCAGATGCTTTCAACGCGTCGCGACCTTTTTCCGCCCGTTATCGCCGATCAGCTCGCCATCCTGCAGGATCGCGTCGCGCCTTTTGACGGCGTGAAAGCCAAAGAGCAAATTGAAAAGTCGATCGGCGGTCCGGTTGAAACCTGGTTTGACGATTTCGATATCAAACCGCTGGCGTCGGCTTCAATCGCTCAGGTGCATACCGCTACCCTGAAAGCCACCGGCAAAAAAGTGGTGATCAAGGTGATTCGCCCGGACATCCTGCCGGTGATCAAGGCGGATATGAAGCTGATCTACCGCCTGGCGCGCTGGGTACCGCGTCTGCTGCCAGATGGGCGTCGTCTGCGTCCGATGGAAGTGGTGCGCGACTATGAGAAGACGTTAATTGACGAGCTGAACCTGCTGCGCGAAGCGGCCAACGCCATTCAGCTGCGCCGTAATTTCGAAGACAGCCGCATGCTCTACGTGCCGGAGGTCTATTCGGACTACTGCAGCGAGACGATGCTGGTAATGGAGCGCATCTACGGCATTCCCATCTCCGA
Source organism: Pantoea sp. UBA5923 (assembly GCF_002431095.1). Lineage (NCBI taxonomy): Bacteria > Pseudomonadati > Pseudomonadota > Gammaproteobacteria > Enterobacterales > Erwiniaceae > Pantoea > Pantoea sp. UBA5923. The sequence goes on from NZ_DJDN01000081.1 coordinate 59,641, forward strand.
CGTGGCGACGCTGGAGCAGCACGGCGTCAATATGAAGCTGCTGGCCGAGCGCGGCGTGCAGGTCTTCTTTACCCAGGTTTTCCGGGACAGCTTCTTCCACGCTGATATGCACCCCGGCAATATTTTCGTCAGCTATGACCATCCGGAAGATCCGCAATATATCGGCATCGACTGCGGCATTGTCGGTTCGCTGAATAAAGAGGATAAGCGCTACCTGGCGGAAAACTTTATCGCCTTCTTTAACCGCGACTACCGCAAAGTGGCAGAGCTGCACGTTGATTCAGGTTGGGTACCGCCCGACACCAACGTAGAAGATTTTGAGTTCGCTATTCGTACCGTCTGCGAACCTATCTTTGAAAAGCCGCTGGCGGAGATCTCTTTCGGCCATGTGCTGTTGAACCTGTTCAGCACCGCGCGCCGTTTCAATATGGAAGTCCAGCCGCAGCTGGTGCTGCTGCAAAAAACGCTGCTCTATATTGAAGGCATCGGTCGTCAGCTCTATCCGCAGCTCGATTTGTGGAAAACCGCAAAGCCATTCCTTGAGGACTGGATTAAAGATCAGATTGGTCTGCCTGCGATACTGCGCGCCGTAAAAGAGAAGGCGCCATTCTGGGCGGAGAAGCTGCCGGAGCTGCCGGAGCTTTTCTATGAAAGCATGCGTCACCATAAACTTTTGCAGCACAGCGTCGATAAGCTGACCCACGATATGCACGCCCAGCGGACGCGCCATCATAAAGCGCGCTATCTGTTCGGCGTCGGCGCAACCTTGCTGTTAAGCGGCACTGCCGTATTGCTGAGCCGCCCGGACTGGGATTTCTTCCCGGCCCTGTTAATGGCGGCGGGTTTCGTCACCTGGCTCATTGGCTGGCGTAAGACAAACTAATTGTCAGCCACGCCTGAATCGCGGTAATGTCGCAGCCTTAAGCCCGGCGTCATCAGGGCTTTTGGCTGACATTATTCTTCTCAATATCTCGCAACATCAGAGGCTATATCTCATGGGCGGTATCAGTATCTGGCAATTGTTAATCATTGCCGTCATCGTTGTTCTTCTGTTTGGAACCAATAAGTTAAAAAACCTGGGTTCCGATCTTGGTTCTTCTATCAAGGGCTTTAAAAAGGCCATGAGTGATGAAGACGAGAAAAAGAACGAACCAAACCCGCCGCAGGACGCTGACTTTAGCGCTAAAACGCTGGCGGACAAACAGCAAACTCCGGCTAACAAAGAAGAAGCCAAAAACGACAAGCAGGTATAAACCGTGTTCGACATTGGTTTTAGTGAACTGGTATTGGTGTTCGTGATCGGGCTGATTGTGCTTGGCCCGCAACGATTACCGGTTGCGGTAAAAACCGTAGTCGGCTGGATTCGGGCGATGCGCTCGCTGGCCGCCAACGTGCAGCACGAGCTGGCGCAGGAGCTGAAACTGCAGGAGCTGCAGGACAGCCTGAAAAAAGTGGAAGAGGCGAGCCGCGGCACCATGTCGCCGGAGCTGAAAGAGTCAATGGAAGAGCTGCGTAAAACCGCCGATTCAATGAAGCGTTCGGTTCAGCAGAGCATCGACATCGAGAAAGCCGAGGACGAAGCCAATACCATTCATGCGCCGCAGCAGCGCGCGGCTGAATCCGTGACGCCAGCGACGGCCCAAACGCAGGCCAGCGCCCCGGCGCAGACGCCGGATGTCGCTGACACCGCTAAAACTGATGCGAACCCGCAAGCGCCGGTTGTTAATCCGCAACCGGCCGCGTCGCGCAGTCCGGCAACAACCTCTTCTGCAAATGATGAACGATAACCATGGCCGTTGAAGATACCCAACCGCTTATCAGCCATCTGATTGAGCTGCGTAAGCGTCTGCTGTACTGCATTATCGCGGTGTTTGTGATTTTCCTGGCGCTGATCTCTTTCGCCAATGACATCTATCATCTGGTCGCCTCGCCGCTGATCAGCCAGATGCCGGCAGGCGCCAGCATGATCGCTACCGATGTTGCGTCGCCCTTTTTTACACCGATTAAGCTCACCATCATCGTGTCGGTTTTTCTTGCGGTGCCGGTCATTCTCTATCAGGTGTGGGCTTTCGTCGCCCCGGCGCTCTATCGTCACGAACGTAAGCTGGTGATGCCGCTGCTCTTCTCCAGCACCCTGCTGTTTTACGTCGGCGTGGCCTTTGCCTACTTTATCGTCTTCCCGCTGGCGTTTGGCTTCTTTGCTAAAACCGCGCCGCAGGGCGTGACTATCGCAACCGATATCACCAACTACCTCGACTTCGTGATGACGCTGTTTATGGCGTTCGGCGTTGCGTTTGAAGTGCCGGTGGCGATTGTGCTGCTCTGCTGGACCGGCATTACCACGCCGGAAGATTTGAAAAAGAAACGTCCTTACATCCTGGTCGGCGCGTTCGTTGTTGGGATGCTGCTCACACCGCCGGACGTTTTCTCGCAAACTTTGCTCGCTATTCCGATGTACTGCCTGTTTGAAGTCGGCGTATTCTTTTCCCGTTACTACGTCGGGAAGGGACGGCGGTCGCAGGAAGAAGAGGAACAGCATACCGATTCCTGATCCGTTCTGATTATGGTTCCCGCGCCTGGCGGGTAGACCCTGTTACCGAACCGCCCATCTGGGCGGTTTTTGTTTAATAAGCTATGGGAAAAATTATGTTTGATATCGGTGTAAACCTGACCAGCACGCAATTCGCCGCCGACCGCGACAAGGTGGTAAAGCGCGCGCGCGAAGCGGGCGTCACCGGCATATTAATAACCGGGACCAATGCGCTGGAGAGCCAGCAGGCGCAGCGGCTGGCGGAGCGCCAGCCCGACTTTTGCTGGTCTACGGCGGGCGTGCACCCGCATCACGCCAGCGAGTGGTCGAATGAGACGGCCAATACGCTGCGTCGTCTGGCGGAGCGGCCGCAGGTGGTGGCGATTGGCGAATGCGGGCTCGATTTCAACCGCAACCTCGCCGCGCACGATCAGCAGGAGTACGCTTTTGACGCGCAGCTGGCGCTGGCCGCCGAACTGAATATGCCGGTGTTTCTCCACTGCCGCGAGGCGCACGATCGCTTTGCCGCGGTGCTGGCACCCTGGCTGCCGAAGCTGCCGGGTGCGGTGGTGCACTGTTTTACCGGCACGTGCGAGGAGCTGGAGGCCTGTCTGGCAATGGGGCTGTCGGTGGGCATTACCGGCTGGGTGTGCGATGAACGCCGCGGCATGGCGCTGCGCGAAATGCTGCCGCTGATTCCAGCGGATCGTCTGCTGCTGGAGACGGACGCGCCTTATCTGCTGCCGCGCGATATGCATCCACGGCCTGCGTCACGTCGTAATGAGCCCTGTTTTCTGCCGCATATCGTGCAGCAGGTGGCGAAGTGGCGCGGGGAAGAGCAGGATGCGCTGGCGGCGCAGGTCGATCGCAACGCGCGTGCGCTGTTCCGCCTGGCTTAAAGTTTGCGGAACTGCTTGTTGTCTACGCTGCGCATCACCTGTTTATTCAGCAGGTTAAGCAGCAGCATAGAGCGGGTTTCGCCGTCTGGTTCGGCGAAGATGGCGCGCAGGCCTTCAAAGGTTCCTTCGGTGATGATGACCTCATCGCCGACCTGCGGCGTTTCCGCATCGATCAGCGTTTGCGGCGCGTCGGTTTGCAGCGCTTCGATAACTGCTGAAGGCACCGTCGCGGGCAGCGTGCCAAAGCGCACGAAGTGGCTGACGCCGCGCGTGCTGCTGATGGTGGTGGTATGAATCGCTTCCGGATCGAATTCGATAAACAGGTAGTTAGGAAACAGGGGCTCACTCACGGTGGTCCGTTTGCCGCGCACCACTTTTTCCAGAGCGATCATTGGGCTGAGGCAATGCACCTCTTGCCGCTCAAGATGCTCTTTCGCGCGCAACAGCTGTCCACGTTTGCAATAGAGTAAGTACCAGGATTCCATAAATGCTCCCATTGAATGGACGCTAAGAATAGCAAACCTGCTGCCAGAGTTATAGCGCATCGCAGCGTGGAAAGATGTCGGGGCGGACAAACTGGCTGAGGTTTCCGCAAACTGCCCGGCGCAAGAAGGAGAATTGACGAGCGGCGGTGCGCTGGGTCAGACTCGGTGCTTATCACGTTTGCGAAAAGGATATGCTGATGGAACTGTTTTTATTGAGCAACGGCAAACTGGCTGACGATGCGCCTTTGCTTGGTTATGCGCAGCCGCAGCTGCATGCGATGATCGCCCAGCGCGGCATCCGTTCTGCGGTGTTAGTGCCGTACGCCATTATTCGCGGCGACCATCAACAGCGCGCCGCCGAGCTGAGCGCGTCGCTGGGCGTGACGGTTCGCTGCGTGCAGGATTTCGCTACGCCGGTAGCGGCCATTGAGCAGGCTGAACTGATTCTGGTCAGCGGCGGCAATACCTGGCTGCTCAATCAGATGCTGCACGAGACCGGCCTGATCGTAGCGATCCAGCGTGCTGTGCGCGAGCGGGCGGTGCCTTATGTCGGCTGGAGCGCCGGCTGCAACGTGGCGACGCCGTCGATTCGCACCACCAATGATATGCCGGTGCGCAGTAGCGTGGTCTTGCCTGCGCTGGGCCTGTTTCCGATCCAGATCAATCCACACTATCTTGATGCGCATGCCAGCGGGCATATGGGCGAAACGCGCGACGAACGTCTGGCGGAGTTTTGCGCCGTCAATCCTGAGGAGTCGGTCATTGCGCTGCGCGAAGGGAGTTTTCTGCATGTGCATGAAAACCAGCTCTCTTACTTCAGCGTGCGCGACGAAGACTTTAAAGTGTTTCGCCACGGGCAGCCGATCCAGGCTTATCGCGACGTCTCGGCGCTACAGGCGCTGGTTCCTTTTCGCTGCGACTGAGGTTGCCGCATAAAATCCAACACGGCTTAAGAATCGGCCCTATAATGGCCGATTCACTTTGGCTGGAAGCGAAGGCCGCATGAAATATCACGATTTACGAGACTTCCTCACCCTGCTGGAACAGCGCGGCGAGTTGAAGCGTATTAGCCAGTCTATCGATCCTGAACTGGAAATGACGGAAATCGCCGACCGCACGCTGCGCGCTGGCGGACCGGCGCTGTTGTTTGAAAATCCTAAAGGCTATGACATGCCGGTGCTATGCAACCTGTTCGGCACGCCGAAACGCGTGGCGATGGGCATGGGCCAGGAAGAGGTCAGCGCCCTGCGCGAAGTTGGCAAGCTGCTGGCGTTTCTGAAAGAGCCGGAGCCGCCGAAGGGCTTTCGCGATCTGTTCGACAAGATGCCGCAGTTTAAACAGGTGCTGAACATGCCGACCAAACGGCTGCGCAACGCGCCCTGTCAGGAAGTGGTGTTCAGCGGCGATGAGGTTGATCTGTCACGCATTCCGGTTATGAAGTGCTGGCCGGACGACGCCGCGCCGCTGATTACCTGGGGGCTGACCGTCACGCGTGGCCCGCACAAGGAGCGGCAAAATCTGGGCATCTATCGTCAGCAGGTGATTGGCAAAAACCGCCTGATTATGCGCTGGCTTTCCCACCGCGGCGGCGCGCTCGACTTTCAGGAGTGGTGCCAGACGCATCCGGGCGAACGCTTCCCGGTGTCGGTGGCGCTCGGCGCCGATCCCGCCACTATTCTCGGCGCGGTGACGCCGGTGCCGGACACGCTGTCGGAGTATGCTTTCGCCGGCCTGCTGCGCGGCAACAAAACCGAAGTGGTGAAGTGTCTCTCCAACGATCTGGAAGTGCCCGCCAGCGCGGAGATCGTGCTGGAAGGCTATATTGAGCCGGGCGATATGGCGCCGGAAGGGCCGTATGGCGATCATACTGGCTACTACAATGAAGTTGATAACTTTCCCGTTTTCACCGTCACGCACGTCACGCAGCGGCAGAACGCCATCTATCACTCTACCTATACCGGCCGTCCGCCAGATGAACCGGCGGTGCTGGGCGTCGCGCTGAACGAAGTGCTGGTGCCGATCCTGATTAAGCAGTTTCCGGAGATCGTGGATTTCTATCTGCCGCCGGAGGGGTGCTCTTACCGCCTGGCCGTAGTGACGATGAAGAAACAGTATGCAGGTCATGCCAAACGCGTCATGTTCGGCGTCTGGTCATTCCTGCGGCAGTTCATGTACACCAAATTTGTTATTGTGTGTGATGACGATGTTAACGCACGCGACTGGAACGACGTGATCTGGGCCATTACCACGCGTATGGATCCGGCACGCGATACGGTACTGGTAGAGAACACGCCTATCGACTATCTGGATTTCGCCTCGCCGGTTTCCGGTCTGGGTTCCAAGATGGGCCTGGACGCGACCAATAAATGGCCGGGTGAGACCCAGCGCGAGTGGGGACGTCCGATCGTGAAAGATCCCGCCGTGACGGCGCGCATCGACGCGATCTGGGATGACTTAGGCATCTTTAACCCGCCGCCGCAGCGCTGACGGCGAGCATAACCCTAATGACGACCCGACAGAGGGAACGCATGACAACCTTAAGCTGTAAAGTAACCTCGGTTGAAGCGATTACCGATACCGTATATCGCGTTCGCCTGATCCCCGAAGCGGATTTTACCTTTCGCGCCGGGCAGTATTTGATGGTGGTAATGGACGAACGCGACAAGCGCCCGTTCTCGCTCGCCTCGACGCCGATGGAAAAGGATATTATCGAGCTGCATATCGGTGCATCCGATCTTAATCTCTACGCCATGGCGGTAATGGATCGCATCCGCGACGATCGCCAGATCACCGTGGATATTCCACACGGCGACGCCTGGCTGCGGGAAGATAGCTCGCGCCCGATTGTCCTGATCGCTGGCGGCACCGGTTTTTCCTATGCGCGCTCAATCCTGCTGACCGCGCTGGCGCAGCAGCCGGATCGCGATATCGCCATTTACTGGGGCGGCCGCGAACTGCACCACCTTTACGATCTGGATGAGCTCAACGCGCTGGCGGTGAAGCACCCTAATTTACGCGTGGTGCCGGTAGTCGAGCAGCCGGCAGAGGAGTGGCAGGGACGTTCTGGTACGGTGCTGACTGCTGTTATGCAGGATTACGCCACCCTGGCGGAGCATGATATCTATATCGCCGGACGCTTTGAGATGGCGAAGATCGCGCGCGACCGCTTCTGCGCCGAGCGCGGCGCAAAAGAGACGCAAATGTTTGGTGACGCGTTTGCCTTTATTTAAGGCGCCACAGGCAGAAAAAACCCGCCCCTGACAGGCGGGAACAGACTTCCAGTGCGATCAACGTATTACAGACGTTCAAATACGGTTGCGATGCCCTGACCTAAGCCAATGCACATGCTGGCAAGGCCGAACTGGGCATCGCGTCGTTCCATAATGTTCAGCAGCGTGGTGCTGATGCGCGTGCCGGAGCAGCCGAGCGGATGCCCGAGCGCAATCGCGCCGCCGTTCAGGTTTACCTTGTCGTCCAGCCTTTCCAGCAAACCGAGATCTTTAATGCAGGGCAGCGTCTGCGCGGCGAAGGCTTCATTCAACTCGAATACCTCAATATCCTCCACGCTCAGTCCGGCGCGCTTCAGCGCCAGCTTGCTGGCGGGCACCGGGCCGTAGCCCATAATTGACGGGTCGCAGCCGATGACCGCCATGCTTTTAATGCGCGCGCGCGGCGTCAGGCCCAGTTCGCGCGCGCGGCTCTCGCTCATTACCAGCATCGCGGATGCCCCGTCGGAGAGCGCCGATGAGCTGCCCGCTGTGACTGTGCCGTTGACCGGGTCGAACGCCGGCTTCAGCGCCGCCAGCCCTTCGAGGCTGGTCTCCTCGCGGATCACTTCGTCATAGTCGTAGCGTTTCAGCACGCCGTCGGCGTCGTGTCCGTAGGTTGGCACAATCTCCCGCAGAAAGTCGCCGCGCTGCGTTGCGGCCCAGGCGCGCTGGTGAGAGCGCAGCGCGAAGGCGTCCTGCTGCTCGCGGCTGATATGATGCATATGCGCCAGCATTTCCGCGGTCAGACCCATCATGCCCGCCGCTTTAGCCACCGTCCGGCCCAGTCCGGGATGAAAATCGACGCCGTGGCTCATTGGCACATGTCCCATATGTTCGACGCCGCCGACTAAGCAGGCGTGCGCGTCGCCTACCATGATGGCACGCGCCGCATCATGCAGCGCCTGCATTGACGAGCCGCACAGGCGATTGACGGTAGTCGCCGGAACGCGATGGGGAATTTCCGCCAGCAGCGCGGCGTTGCGCGCAATATTAAACCCCTGTTCCAGCGTCTGCTGCACGCAGCCCCATACCACATCATCCAGGCTGGCGGGATTGAGTGCCGGATAGCGGTTTAACAGTTCGCGCATCAGGTGCGCGGAGAGGTCTTCCGCCCGTACCTGACGGAAGGCACCGCCTTTGGAGCGGCCCATCGGCGTGCGGAGCGCATCAATAATCACCACATTTTCCATTCTCTTTCCTCAGGCGCTTTGCAGCGCCGCTTCGTCGATGGGTTTAACCGCCGGATACCAGTTTTCGCGTCGATGCGCTTTCTGCAGCAGCAGTTCGGGCAGCTGATAAAGCGCGCCCAGATCGCTGTAGCGTCTCGCCTGATCTACGACGTTGCTGTTGCCGAGCGTGTCGAGATAGCGCAGCGCGCCGCCGCGTAAGGGCGGGAAGCCGAGTCCGTAGACCAGCGCCATATCGGCTTCGGCAGGCGAGGCAATGATGCTCTCTTCCAGGCAGCGTACGACTTCATTAAGCATCGGAATCATCATGCGGTTGAGGATCTCTTCGTCGCTGAAGACGCGCGTAGCGGCGCATACCGGATTAAGCAGCGCGTCCACCTCGGCATCGTTCGTTTTTTTCGCTTTGCCTTTGCGATCCGTCTCCCAGCGGTAGAAGCCTTTGCCGTTCTTCTGTCCATAGCGTTCGGCGTCGAACAGCACGTCGATAGCGTCGCGGTACTCTTTCTGCATGCGGGTCGGAAAACCCTCCGCCATCACGCGCTGCGCGTGATGCGCGGTATCGATGCCGACCACGTCCAGCAGCCAGGCCGGGCCCATCGGCCAGCCGAACTGCTTCTCCATCACTTTGTCGATCTGGCGGAAGTCGGCGCCGTCGCGCAGCAGCAGGCCGAACGCGGCGAAATAGGGGAAGAGCACGCGGTTGACGAAGAAGCCGGGACAGTCATTGACGACGATCGGCGTTTTGCCCATTTTGCTCGCCCAGGCCACCACTTTGCCGATGGTGGCGTCGCTGCTCTTCTCGCCGCGCACCACCTCCACCAGCGGCATACGCGGCACCGGGTTGAAGAAGTGCATGCCGCAGAAATTCTCAGGGCGTGTTAGCGCCTGCGCCAGCTGGCTGATGGGAATCGTGGAGGTATTAGAAGCGAGTACCGCATCCGCGCGCAGATGCTGCTCGGTTTCTGCCAGCACTTTTGCTTTGATCTGCGGATTTTCCACCACCGCTTCGACCACGATATCGGCGCGTTCAAAACCGGCATAATCGAGCGTGGGCTGAATCATCGCAATGGTGCTGGCCAGCCTGGCGCCGTCGATCTTGCCGCGTTCCAGCTGTTTATTCAGCAGCTTGCCCGCTTCGCTCATGCCCAGCGCCAGCGCCTGCGGTTGAATATCTTTCATCTTCACCGGAACGCCTTTCCACGCCGACTGATAGCTGATGCCGCCGCCCATAATGCCCGCGCCCAGTACCGCCGCCTGCTCAGGCGCGCTGCTGGCGCTGGCGTATTTTTTCGCCAGCCCTTTGACGTACTGATCGTTAAGGAAAATGCCGACCAGCGCGCGTGCCTCATCGCTCTGCGCCAGCGGCACGAAAGCGGCGGTTTCCAGCTTCAGCGCATCGTCTCGTCCCAGCGCGGCGGCGGCCTCAATGGTTTTTACCGCGGCGAGCGGCGCAGGGTAGTGTTTGCCTGCGGTCTGCAGCACGACGCTTTTGGCAACGGTAAAGCTCATGGCCGCCTCGATGGGGCTCAGACGCAGCGGCGCCAGTTTTGGCGCACGGCGCATCTGCCAGCCGCCCTGTTCGATGGCGTCTTTCAGCATGGCGAGCGCGGCGTCATGCAGCTTGTCGCTGCTTACCACCGCATCGACCAGTCCGAGCTTCAGCGCGCTAACGCCGTCGACCTCTTTTCCGGCGGCGATGATCTCCAGCGCGGCATCCGCGCCCAGCAGGCGCGGCAGCCGTACGCTGCCGCCGAAGCCAGGCATGATGCCCAGTCGGGTTTCCGGCAGCCCGATACGCGCGCCGGGAGTGGCGACGCGGAGATCGGTCGCCAGGATGCATTCACACCCGCCGCCCAGCGCGTAGCCATCTATAGCGGCGATAGTCGGCACCGGCAGATCTTCCAGCCGGTTAAAAATGCTGTTAGCGAAGGCCAGCCACTGGCTGAGCTTTTCCGTCGGCGCGTCGAACAGCGAGAGAAATTCAGTAATATCGGCCCCGACGATAAAGGCAGGTTTAGCCGAACTCAGCAGCACGCCGCGCAGCGCGGTCTGTTGCTCCAGTACGCTAATCGCTTCGCCAAAACTGGCGACGGTTCTGGTGTCGAGTTTATTGACTGAGCCGGGGGCGTTGAATTGCAGCTCAGCGACGCCGTCTTCAAGCCAGCGCAGTGAAAGGGTATCGCCTTGGTAGAGCATGTGCGTCTCCTGATCGCGAAAGGGGATCTGGTCGTACCAGATGATCAGGAGTGTGGGATTCGTGTTAATTTTTTGCAAACCAAAGTTTGCTTATTTGCTAACAGGATCACAGCCTCTGCAACGCGGCGTTCAGGCTGCGGCTGTGCTACACTGCGGCGATTTTCGCGACACGGGAGAGCGAGCAATGGATTCAATGAAAACGCTGTATCAGACGCATATCGCTACGCTGCAACAGCGGGCGCAGCAGGTGCTGGCACGTAACAAACTGGATGCGATGTTGATTCACTCCGGCGAATTACTGACGGTTTTTCTCGACGATCATGACTATCCCTTTAAGGTGAATCCTCAGTTCAAAGCCTGGGTGCCGGTCACGCAGGTGCCGAACTGCTGGCTCTGGATCGACGGGGTCAATAAGCCCAAACTCTGGTTCTACTCGCCGGTCGATTACTGGCATAACGTTGAGCCGTTGCCGAACAGCTTCTGGACTGAGGCCGTTGAGGTAATCGGTCTGAAAAGCGCCGATGAGATTGCTCAACTGCTGCCCACCCAGCGCGATAAGGTTGCCTATATCGGTCCAGTTGTGCAGCGCGCCGCGCAGCTGGGCATCAGCGCTGACAACATTAACCCAAAAGCGGTGATCGATTTTCTGCACTACCATCGCAGCATCAAAACCGATTATGAGCTGGCCTGCATGCGCGAGGCGCAAAAGCTGGCTGTCGCCGGACATCGCGCCGCAAAAGAGGCGTTTTTCTCTGGTCTGAGCGAGTTCGATATCAACCAGGCTTACCTGACGGCGACTGGCCATCGCGATATTGATGTGCCCTACGGCAATATTATTGCGCTTAACGAGCACGCCGCTGTACTGCACTACACTCGCCTCGATCACCAGCCACCGTCGAAACGCCACAGCTTTCTGATTGACGCGGGCGCGGAATATCTCGGCTATGCCGCCGATTTAACGCGCAGCTATGCGGCGCAAAAGAACTCGCTTTACGCCAGCCTGGTCACGGCGATGAACAGCGAGGAGCTGGCGCTGATTGGCACGCTGAAAGCGGGCGTCCGCTACACCGACTATCATCTGCAGATGCATCAGCGCATCGCTAAGCTGCTGCTGAAGTTCGAGCTGGCGCAAGGGATAAGCGAAGAGGCGCTGGTGGCGGAAAACATCACCGGCCCCTTTATGCCACACGGGTTGGGGCATCCGCTCGGTTTGCAGGTGCATGATGTCGCAGGCTTTATGCAGGATGAGGCGGGCACGCATCTGGCGGCCCCGGCGCAGTATCCTTATCTGCGCTGCACGCGCGTGCTGGAGCCAGGCATGGTGCTGACCATCGAACCGGGCTTCTATATTATCGAGTCGCTGCTGGCGCCGCTGCGGGAAGGCCCGTTCAGTCAATATCTTAACTGGCAGGCGATCGATGCGCTGAAGCCCTACGGCGGCATTCGTATTGAAGACAACGTCGTGATCCATGCGAACCGTATTGAGAACATGACGCGCGATCTGCACCTTGCCTGATGGACGCTTACGATATTCCCGCTGATGCCGTCAGCATCAGCGAGGAGACGATTAAGAAAAGCCGCTTTATCACGCTGCTGGCCCATACCGACGGCGTGGAGGCGGCGCGCGCCTTTGTTCAGCAGGTGAAAGGCGAACATCCCGACGCGCGTCATCACTGCTGGGCCTGGGTTGCGGGCGCGCCGCAGGATTCGCAGCAGCTGGGCTTTTCAGATGACGGCGAACCCTCCGGTACGGCGGGTAAACCGATGCTGGCGCAGCTGATGGGCGCGGATATCGGTGAGATCACCGCCGTGGTGGTGCGCTACTATGGCGGCATTATGCTGGGCACCGGCGGGCTGGTAAAAGCCTACGGCGGCGGCGTCCAGCAAGGGCTTAAGCAGCTGGCGCGCATGCGTAAAGTGCCGGTGAAACGCTATGAGCTAAAGTGCGATTATGCCCAGCTAGGCGATATCGAACGTCTGCTGGCCAGGTTCGACGGACGCATTGATGAGGTTGTCTACCTGGACCGTATCGCTCTGACGCTGGCGCTGCCTTATGCGCACATTGACGCTTTCAAACAGGCGCTTTCTGACTTTAGCCGAGGCGCGCTGAGCCTCGACCCTTTAACACCATGAAAACTCTTTTCTAAGGAACGGCTGAATGCATTTTCGCGCCATTACTCGCATTGTCGGTCTGCTGGTCATTCTCTTTTCCGTAACTATGATTGTGCCGGGGCTGGTGGCTTTAATTTATCGCGATGGCGCCGGGCGCGCGTTTAGCCAGACTTTTTTGATGGCGCTGGCGATCGGCTCGCTGCTGTGGTGGCCGAACCGCAAACAGCGTACCGAGCTGAAGCCGCGCGAAGGCTTCTTAATCGTCGTGCTCTTCTGGACGGTGCTGGGTAGCGTGGGGGCGATGCCTTTTATCTTCGCCGAGCAGCCGCATCTCTCCGTGACCGATGCTTTCTTTGAGTCCTTTTCCGGTCTGACGACAACCGGCGCAACCACCCTTGTAGGACTCGATACGATGCCTAAAGCCATTCTGTTTTATCGGCAGATGCTGCAATGGCTGGGGGGAATGGGGATCATTGTGCTGGCAGTGGCAATTCTCCCTATTCTGGGCGTAGGCGGCATGCAGCTTTACCGCGCGGAAATGCCGGGGCCGCTGAAGGACAATAAGATGCGGCCGCGTATTGCCGAAACCGCTAAAACGCTGTGGCTTATCTACGTATTGCTGACGATAGCCTGCGCCGTGGCGCTCTGGCTGGCGGGCATGCCGCTGTTCGACGCGATAGGGCACAGCTTTTCGACCATCGCCATCGGCGGCTTTTCTACGCACGACGCCAGTATCGGCTATTTCAATAGCGGCACCATCAACACCATCATCGGTATCTTTCTGCTGATTTCAGGCTGTAATTACGGCCTGCACTTTTCGCTGCTCAGCAATCGCAACCTGCGCGTCTACTGGCGCGACCCAGAGTTCCGCACCTTTATTGGCGTGCAGCTTACGCTGGTCATTATCTGCACGCTGGTGCTCTGGTTCCACCACGTTTATTCCAGCGGCTGGCAAACCCTGAATCAGGCCTTTTTCCAGGTGGTATCGATGGCGACCACGGCAGGATTTACTACCGACAGCATTGCGCGCTGGCCGTTGTTTTTACCGGTGCTGTTGCTCTGCTCCGCTTTTATTGGCGGAATGGCGGGTTCTACCGGCGGCGGTCTGAAGGTGATCCGTATCCTGCTGCTGTGCAAGCAGGGTTCGCGCGAGCTGAAGCGTCTGGTGCATCCAAATGCGGTCTACACCATCAAGCTCGGCAACCGCGCGCTGCCGGAACGTATTCTGGAAGCGGTATGGGGATTCTTCTCCGCCTATGCGCTGGTGTTTCTGATCAGCATGCTGGCGATTATCGCGACCGGCGTCGATGACTTTTCTGCGTTTGCAGCCGTTGCGGCGACCCTGAATAACCTGGGGCCTGGACTCGGCGTAGTTGCGGACAACTTTACGTCGATGAATGACGTGGCGAAATGGATCCTGATCTCGACCATGCTGTTTGGGCGTCTTGAAGTGTTTACCTTATTAGTCCTCTTCACGCCGACCTTCTGGCGTGAATAAGCAAAACAGGATGTAACGATGAAAGCCTTGATTCTCTTTTCCAGCCGCGACGGGCAAGCGCGCGAAATCGCCTCTTATATTGCCAGTGAGATAAAGGCGCAGCAGGCGTGCGACGTTATCAATATTCTGCATGCCGGCTCCGTTGACTGGCTGCAATACGACCGCGTGCTGATTGGTGCCTCGATCCGCTATGGCAATTTCCATCCGGCGGTCGCGAAATTCGTTAAGGCGCATCTGCGTGAGCTGCAGCAGCGTGCGAGCGGCTTCTTCTGCGTGAACCTGACCGCGCGTAAGCCAGAGAAACGTTCTCCGCAAACCAATGCCTATACGCGTAAGTTCTTACAGCAGTCGCCCTGGCAGCCCGATTGCTGCGCCGTGTTCGCTGGCGCGCTGCGCTATCCACGCTATCGCTGGTTTGATCGGGTAATGATTCAGTTGATTATGCGCATGACGGGCGGGGAAACAGATAAGACGAAAGAGGTGGAGTACACCGACTGGCATCAGGTGGCGCGTTTTGCGCAGGAATTTGCTCAGTTACCCACCAAATCGGCGTGAATAACAGCGATTTGACGAAAATTAATGCGAACGATAATTTTTTTTAAATTAGCGCTTGTCAGC
>NZ_DJDN01000023.1:0-20574 GCF_002431095.1 Pantoea sp. UBA5923
CGATACGCCGTTGGCGGTGTGCGAAGCGCGCGATCCCAAGGGTTTGTACAAAAAAGCGCGCGCGGGCGAACTGCGTAATTTTACCGGCATCGACAGCGTTTATGAGGCGCCGGAGCAGCCGGAAATTCGCTTAGCGGGCGAACAATTAGTTACAAAACTGACCGCCCAATTGTTAGATCTGCTGCGGCGCCGCGATATCATCAAATCCTGAACAGACAAGCGGCAAATCGAGGCTGATTTGCCGCCTTCGCGTCAACAGGATCTCTATGCAGAATGTTACTCCCATGCTGGCCCGCAAAGATGAAAGCACCCCGGAAGAGCCGCGCTCGACGCTGCCGGGCGGCATCATCGGCTTCCTCTCCTACTGGTGCGCGCTGGCGATCCCCTTTCTGTTGTACGGCTCCAACACGCTTTTCTTCTTCCTTTATACCTGGCCCTTCTTCCTGGCGCTGCTGCCGGTATCGGTGTTGATCGGTATGATCCTCAGCATGGCGCTGCGCGGTAATCTTCTCTGGACGACGCCTGCCACGGCGGTAGCGGTAGTCTGTCTCTTCTGGCTGCTCTTCTCTTTTTTATCCGGTTGGTAACGCTTCCCGATGTATAAACACGTCGGCAGGTTACAAAACTTTACCTGCCTGCCTTCTCGCCATCCTAATCAGAATTTGCGCAGACAGCCGCGAAAGCGCGCCATTTTCACCGCTGGAGTGGAGTCCTGCATAAAGTTATGGGATGATTGAGCCGTTTTTCAGGGGGCGGGGATGGGAAAACTGACGTTACTGCTACTGGTGCTGCTTGGCTGGCTGCAATATTCGCTATGGCTGGGCAAAAACGGTATTCACGACTATACGCGCGTCAATGACGACGTTGCGGTGCAACAGGCGAACAACGCCAAACTTAAAGCGCGTAACGATCAGCTGTTTGCCGAAATTGACGATCTCAATGGCGGTTCTGAAGCGATCGAAGAACGCGCGCGCAATGAGCTGGGCATGATTAAGCCCGGTGAAACCTTCTATCGTCTGGTGCCGGATCAGAACAAACGCAACGCGCAGGCTGCGCAAAACCAACAACGATAACTCATGAACATGTTCTCTTCCCCTGCGGAGGTGATTGCCGTCGTGCCTGCTGCCGGTATCGGCAGCCGCATGCAGGCGACCTGTCCTAAGCAGTATCTGACTATTGGTCAGCAGACGCTTCTGGAACACAGCATTGCACGTCTGTTTTCCCATCCCGCTATCAAACAGGTTATCGTCGCGCTAAGCCCGGACGACGCGCAGTTCGCGTCGCTGCCGCTGGCGCGCGATCCGCGCGTGTTAAGCGTGACGGGCGGCGACACGCGCGCAGAGTCGGTGCTGGCAGGTCTGCGCGCCGCTCAGGGCGCAAGCTGGGTGCTGGTGCACGACGCGGCGCGTCCTTGCCTGCACGCCGACGACCTTGCGCGTCTGCTGCAGGTTCGCGAAACCAGCCATGTCGGCGGTATTCTGGCGGCGCCGGTGCGCGACACCATGAAGCGCGGCGAGCCGGGCATCGCCGCCGTCGCTCACACCGTGGAGCGCGAGGATCTCTGGCATGCGCTGACGCCGCAGTTTTTCCCACATCAGCTGCTGACTGCCTGTCTGACACGCGCGCTGGCAGAGGGGGCAACCATTACCGACGAAGCCTCTGCGCTCGAATATTGCGGCTATCATCCGCTGCTGGTCAGTGGACGTAGTGATAACATCAAGGTCACCCGGCCGGAAGATCTGGCGCTGGCGGCATTTTATTTAACCCAGATTCAGTTAAAGGAGAGCGCATGATGCGTATCGGTCACGGTTTTGACGTTCACGCTTTTGGCGGCGAAGGTCCGCTGGTGATTGGCGGCGTGCGAATCCCGTTTGAGCAGGGGTTTATCGCCCATTCCGACGGCGACGTGGCGCTGCATGCGCTGACCGACGCGCTGCTTGGGGCGGTGGCGATGGGCGATATCGGCAAGCTGTTTCCCGATACCGATCCCGCCTATAAAGGCGCAGACAGCCGCGGCCTGCTGCGCGAAGCCTGGCGGCGTATCGCAGAGAAGGGCTACCGCATCGGCAACGTCGACGTCACGCTGATCGCTCAGGCGCCGAAAATGCTGCCTCATGTCCCGCAGATGCGCATCAATATCGCCGAAGACCTGGGCTGCCATATGGATCAGGTTAACGTGAAAGCGACCACCACTGAAAAGCTGGGTTTTACCGGACGCGGCGAAGGCATCGCCTGCGAAGCGGTTGCGCTGCTGTTGAAGGCGGATGCGGCATGACGCTGGCGGATCAGGCTTTTTTACACGGCAAGCCGACCGCGCGCGGCGTAATCAAAGCTAACCCGGAAGATTTCGTGGTGGTGGAAGATCTCGGCTACGGCGCCGATGGCGAAGGCGAGCATCTGCTGGTGCGTATCCGCAAAACCGGCGCGAATACCCGCTTCGTGGCGGAAGCGCTGGCGAAGTTCCTCGGCGTGCATCAGCGCGATATGAGCTACGCCGGGATGAAAGATCGTCATGCGGTGACCGAGCAGACGCTCTGTTTCCGTATGCCAGGCAATGCGATGCCCGACCTGAGCGGCTTCACGCTGGAAGGCGTCGAGATCCTTGAGGCGGTGCGCCATAAGCGCAAGCTGCGCATCGGCGCGCTGGCGGGTAACGCCTTCCGTCTTGTGGTGCGCCATATCAGCGACCGTGACGCGGTGGAGTCGCGTCTGGCGCTGATCCGCGACGGCGGCGCGCCAAACTATTTCGGCACGCAGCGCTTTGGACGCGGCGGCAACAACCTGACTATGGCGCAGCAGTGGGCGCAAGGCGAAATCAGCCTGCGCGATCGCAACAAGCGCAGCCTTATCCTCTCTGCGGCGCGCAGCGCGCTGTTTAATCAGGTCACCAGCGCGCGACTGCTGCAACAGGGTTCACTGACGCAGGTGATAGAGGGTGACGCGCTGCAGTTGACCGGGCGCGGCAGCTGGTTTGTCGCTCAGGCCGACGAACTTAGCGAGCTGCAGACGCGCGTCGATAATCATGAACTTCGTATTACCGCGCCGCTGCCGGGACGCGGCGAGCCAGGCCCACACGGCGAAGCGCTCGCCTTTGAGCAGCAATCTCTGGCGGGCGCAGCAGAATTGGTTACACTGCTTGAGCGAGAGCGTGTTGATGCGGCGCGGCGCGCGATGCTGGTGGTGCCGCGCGATCTACGCTGGAGCTGGTGGGACGATGTGACGCTGGAGATGCAGTTCTGGCTGCCGGCAGGCAGTTTCGCCACCAGCGTGATTCGGGAGCTTCTGCAACAGGAAGGTGACGATGCGGATATTGCTGAGTAATGATGACGGGATCCATGCGCCAGGCATACAGACACTGGCAAAGGCGCTGCGACGTATCGCTGAGGTGCAGGTCGTCGCGCCTGACCGCAATCGCAGCGGCGCATCCAACTCCCTGACGCTGGAGACGCCGCTACGCACCTTTACCCATGAGAACGGCGATATCGCGGTGCAGATGGGTACCCCGACCGACTGCGTTTATCTCGGCGTCAACGCGCTGATGCAGCCGCGCCCGGATATTGTGGTTTCAGGCATTAATGCCGGTCCCAATCTGGGCGACGACGTGATCTACTCCGGCACCGTGGCGGCAGCGATGGAAGGGCGTCATCTCGGCCTGCCCGCGCTGGCGGTGTCGCTCAATGGCCTGCAGCATTACGAGACGGCGGCGGCGGTGACCTGCGCGATTCTGCAGGCGCTGACGCGCGAGCCGCTGCGCACCGGGCGTATTCTTAATATCAACGTGCCGGATCTGCCGCTGGATGAGATCAAAGGCATTCGTGTTACGCGCTGCGGCAGCCGCCATCCCGCCGATCAGGTAATCGCGCAGCAGGATCCGCGCGGCAACACGCTTTACTGGATAGGCCCGCCAGGCGAAAAATTCGATGCTGGCCCTGACACCGATTTCGCTGCGGTGGATCAGGGCTACGTCTCTCTGACCGCGCTGCATGTCGACCTGACCGCTCACAGCGCGCAGAATGTACTTATCGACTGGCTGGAGAAGTCGGAGGTCAGTCTCGTATGGTGAACCGGCGTATCGAAGCGCTGCTGGAGCAGCTGCGCCAACAGGGTATCCACGATGAGATCCTGCTAAAGGCGATTGCGGACGTGCCGCGCGAACGTTTTATCGACGAAGCCTTCGAGCATAAAGCCTGGGACAACGTGGCGCTGCCTATCGGTTCCGGCCAGACTATTTCGCAGCCCTATATGGTGGCGCGTATGACCGCGCTGCTGGAGCTGCAGCCCCATTCGCGCGTGCTGGAGATCGGCACCGGTTCGGGCTACCAGACGGCCATTCTGGCGCATCTGGTGGACCATGTTTACTCCGTCGAGCGTATCAAGGGCCTGCAGTGGCAGGCGAAACGCCGTCTTAAACAGCTCGACCTGCATAATGTTTCGACGCGTCACGGCGACGGCTGGCAGGGCTGGCCCGCGCGCGGCCCCTTCGACGCCATTATCGTTACCGCCGCACCGCCGGAAATTCCGACTGCGCTGATTGCGCAGCTGGATGAAGGCGGCATTATGGTGCTGCCGGTGGGGGACGATCAGCAGGTGCTGAAGCGTCTGCGCCGCCAGGGTGGCGATATTGTTGAAGAGTGCATTGAGCCGGTGCGGTTCGTTCCCCTTGTTCAGGGCGATCTCGCCTGAGATTTTCCCTACGTATTTCTTCACAACTGTTTCATAGCACCATCCTTTTGATCTTGTTACTATCCATTTTCATGCGTAATACGCAGGCTTTAATGCGCCTCACAGAGCTTTGTGCTGGTGTGTTAGCAAGACAGCGTTATTCAGGTTTGCCATCACGGGGGAACAATGAGCACGGGAAGCCCAATATTTCAGTTACGCCGCCTTGCGGCGCTTTCTCTGGTTGGATTTTGGCTGGCAGGCTGTAGTTCAGGCGATAACACACAAGCACCCATTAGCCAGGTTGGAGATAACGGCGGCAGCGGCGGCATGCTTAGCCCGTCAGGCGGCGTTCCATCGACCCCGCGCCAGGGCGGAATGATTAATAATTCCGTACCTTCCGCGCCGCGCAGCGGCGCAATGGTTAGCGGAAGTGATGATAATGTTCAGACGCAAAATGGCCGTATCGTATACAACCGCAGTTATCAGAACATTCCGAAAGGTAGTTACGCGGGCGATACCTATACCGTAAAACGCGGCGATACGCTGTTCTACATCGCCTGGATTACCGGCAACGATTTCCGCGATCTGGCGCAGCGCAACAACGTCCCGGCCCCGTACGGCCTGAATGTTGGCCAGACTTTGCAGGTTGGCAACGGTGCTGGCCAGCCGATTACAGGCGGCAATGCGATTACCGCAGCGGACGCAACTCAGGGTGGCGTCCCGACCGCGCCGCAAATTAAACCAGCGCCTGTTGCACAGCAACCAGTTATTACGTATTCTGATGATTCGGGTAACTCGACTGGTAGCAAATTGTTGCCGTCGAAAGGGACAAATGTTGCAACGACAACAGTTCCCCCCGTGGTTGCCGCACCGCCCACGGTTAGCAGTACAACGAACAGTTCGACGCCGGTTGGAAGCTGGCGTTGGCCGACCGATGGGAAGATTATCGATAACTTCTCTGCCTCTGAAGGGGGGAATAAAGGAATCGATATCGCTGGTTCGCGTGGACAGCCTGTCGTCGCTACCGCATCAGGAAGAGTAGTGTACGCAGGCAACGCGCTCCGGGGTTACGGTAACCT
Organism: Pantoea sp. UBA5923; assembly: GCF_002431095.1. Classification (NCBI taxonomy): domain Bacteria; kingdom Pseudomonadati; phylum Pseudomonadota; class Gammaproteobacteria; order Enterobacterales; family Erwiniaceae; genus Pantoea; species Pantoea sp. UBA5923. The sequence goes on from NZ_DJDN01000023.1 coordinate 5,742, forward strand.
GATCATCATTAAGCACAATGATGATTATCTGAGTGCCTACGCCCACAACGATACAATGCTGGTCCGGGAACAACAGGAAGTTAAGGCGGGGCAAAAAATCGCTACCATGGGTAGCACCGGAACCAGTTCAGTTAGATTACATTTTGAAATTCGTTACAAGGGGAAATCCGTAAACCCGTTGCGTTATTTGCCGCAGCGATAAACCGGCAGAACCCTGCTGTTCTGCCCTGGGATCACGGGTAGGAGCCGCTTATGAGCCAGAATACGCTGAAAGTAAACGAGTTACATGAAGATGCGGAATTCGAGGAGAACGGAGCTGAGGTTTTTGATGAGAAGGCTCTTGTTGAAAACGAACCCAGTGATAACGACGTAGCGGAAGAAGAGTTGTTGTCACAGGGTGCGACGCAGCGCGTTTTGGATGCGACGCAGCTCTATCTCGGGGAGATTGGCTATTCCCCGCTGTTGACGGCAGAGGAAGAGGTTTTCTTCGCTCGCCGCGCATTACGAGGCGATATTCCTTCTCGTCGCCGCATGATTGAAAGTAACTTACGACTGGTGGTGAAGATTGCCCGCCGCTACAGCAATCGTGGTCTTGCGCTGCTTGACCTGATTGAAGAGGGTAATCTCGGTTTAATCCGTGCGGTTGAGAAGTTTGACCCAGAGCGTGGGTTCCGTTTCTCAACTTATGCCACCTGGTGGATTCGTCAGACGATTGAACGGGCGATCATGAATCAAACCCGTACCATCCGTCTGCCGATTCACATTGTTAAAGAGCTGAACGTTTATCTGCGCACCGCGCGTGAACTCTCCCACAAGCTCGACCATGAGCCGAGTGCGGAAGAGATTGCGGAGCAGCTGGATAAGCCAGTTGATGACGTCAGCCGTATGCTGCGTCTCAATGAACGCATCACCTCGGTTGATACGCCGCTGGGCGGTGATTCCGAAAAAGCGCTGCTGGACATTCTGGCCGATGAGAAAGACAACGGTCCGGAAGACACCACGCAGGATGACGATATGAAGCAGAGTATCGTTAAGTGGTTGTTCGAACTGAACGCCAAGCAGCGTGAAGTGCTGGCGCGTCGTTTCGGCCTGCTGGGCTATGAAGCGGCAACGCTTGAGGATGTGGGCCGTGAAATCGGTCTGACCCGCGAGCGTGTACGCCAGATTCAGGTTGAAGGCCTGCGTCGTCTGCGTGAAATTCTGCAGGCGCAGGGTCTGAACATTGAAGCACTGTTTCGTGAGTAACTGACAAAGTTGTAAGTACAAAAAGCGGTGGCGAAAGCCACCGCTTTTTTTTGGCCGCGAGGCGGGCGGCAGAACCAGAAAGGCCTGCCGCCGGCGCGGTTACACCAGCGATTTGAGGCGGTAGATCCACTCCAGCGCCTGACGCGGCGTCAGCGTATCGGGATCCAGCGCCTCAAGCGCTTCGACGGCAGGTGAGGTTTCTTCCACCAGCAGCGGCAGCTGCGAGCCGTCAATGGTCGAAGAGGCCGAGTTGTTTGACAGGGTTTCCAGCTCCTTCAGCTTATTGCGCGCGCGCTTGATGACCTCTTTTGGCACGCCCGCCAGCGCCGCTACCGCCAGTCCATAGCTTTTACTGGCTGCGCCTTCCTGCACGCTGTGCATAAAGGCGATGGTGTCGCCATGCTCCACGGCGTCGAGGTGGACATTAAATACGCCTTCCATTTTCTCCGGGAGCGTGGTCAGTTCAAAGTAGTGCGTAGCGAACAGCGTCATCGCCTTGATGCGGTTCGCCAGGCTCTCCGCGCAGGCCCAGGCCAGCGACAGACCGTCATAGGTTGAGGTGCCGCGTCCAATTTCATCCATCAGCACCAGGCTATGTTCGGTGGCGTTGTGCAGAATGTTGGCGGTTTCTGTCATCTCCACCATAAAGGTCGAGCGGCCCGAAGCGAGATCGTCCGCCGCGCCGATACGGGTAAAGATGCGATCCAGCGGGCCGGCCATCACCTCTTCCGCCGGCACAAAGCTGCCAATCCAGGTCATCAGCGCGATGAGAGCCGCCTGACGCATATAGGTGCTCTTACCACCCATATTGGGACCGGTAATGATCAGCATGCGGCGCTGCGGCGCCAGCGACAGCGGGTTGGCGATAAAGGGCTCTTTCAATACCTGTTCAACAACCGGATGACGACCGCCGGTAATTTTGAGGCCGGGCTTCTCCTGCAGAGCAGGGCGACAGTAGTTTAGCGTCCAGGCGCGCTCCGCCAGATTGCTCAATACGTCCAGTTCGGCGAGCGCGGCGGCGCTGAGCTGCAGCGCTTCCAGGTGGGGCAGTAACTGATCGAACAGCGACTCGTAGAGGCTTTTCTCCAGCGCCAGCGCCTTCCCTTTCGAAGTGAGCACCTTATCTTCGTACTCTTTAAGCTCAGGAATGATATAGCGCTCTGCGTTTTTCAGCGTCTGGCGGCGCACGTAGTGAATAGGCACATGGTCGCTCTGGCCGCGGCTGACCTGAATGTAGTAGCCATGAACGGCGTTAAAGCCGACCTTCAGCGTATCGAGGCCGAGCTTTTCGCGTTCGCGGATCTCCAGCCTGTCCAGATAGTCGCTGGCACCGTCTGCCAGCGCGCGCCACTCATCCAGCTCCGCGTTGTAACCCGGCGCGATAACGCCGCCATCGCGAATAAGCACCGGCGGCGCCTCAATAATCGCCGCCTCAAGCAGCTCACGCAGCTCGGTGAATTCGCCCATTCGCTCGCGCAGACGAATCAGCGCCGTAGATTCTACGTCAGCCAGTAAGGCGTTTAGCTCTGGCAACTGCTGAAAAGCGTGGCGCATACGGGCCAAATCGCGCGGTCGCGCCGTACGCAGCGCCAGACGCGCCAGAATACGTTCCAGATCGCCAACCTGGCGCAGCACCGGCTGTAGCGAATCGCACAGCGGCTGGAGTTCAGCGATGGCGTCCTGACGCTGGTTAATTACCTGCGCATCGCGCAGCGGCATATGGAGCCAGCGCTTGAGCATGCGGCTGCCCATCGGCGTTACGGTTCGGTCCAGCACCGCCGCCAGCGTGTTCTCCGTACCGCCCGCAAGGTTCTGCGTGATCTCCAGATTGCGACGCGTGGCGGCGTCCATAATGATGCTGTCCTGCTGCCGCTCCATGCTGAGCGAGCGGATATGCGGCAGGCTGGTGCGCTGCGTATCCTTGACGTACTGCAGCAGGCAACCTGCGGCGCGCAGCGCCTGATGCGCCTGCTCAACGCCGAATCCGTTCAGATCGCGCGTGCCGAACTGCATGTTCAGCTGCTGGCGCGCGGTATCGATCTCAAACTCCCACAGCGGGCGACGGCGCAGACCGCGACGTTGCTCAATCAGCGACATTGCCTGGAGGTCTTCCGGATAAAGCAGTTCGGCTGGATTGGTGCGCTGTAGCTCAGCGGCCATGGTTTCGGCGTCCGCCGGTTCGCTCAGGCGAAAACGGCCGGAACTGATATCGAGCGTGGCGTAACCAAACCCTTGTGGGCTCTGCACAATGGCGGCGAGCAAATTATCGTGACGCTCCTGCAGCAGCGCTTCGTCGCTGATGGTGCCCGGCGTGACGATTCGCACGACTTTGCGTTCAACCGGCCCTTTGCTCAGCGCCGGATCGCCGATCTGCTCGCAGATCGCGACGGATTCGCCCAGCTGCACCAGCTTCGCCAGATAACTCTCTACCGCATGGTAGGGCACGCCAGCCATCGGGATGGGTTCTCCCGCCGACGCGCCGCGTTTAGTGAGCGAAATCTCCAGCAGCTGCGATGCGCGTTTAGCGTCGTCGTAGAAAAGCTCGTAGAAATCGCCCATGCGGTAAAACAGCAGGATGTCAGGGTGTTCCGCCTTCAGGCGCAGATATTGCTGCATCATCGGGGTATGAGCGGTGATGTCCTTATCGACTGATTTGTTCATAAATAATTAGCTCTTAAATCATTCGGTTATTGGGCAAGCCTTGCATCGGACTGCGTGTTCTGGCGTATGTAAAGGGATAAACCCTTTCTAAAACAGAGAGGATGCGCGGGATCTTGCGGCCCTGGCTGTGAGATAAGCTGCGTCTGAAAGCCATTATGAAAAGTTGCATCCTGAACATCAAGGCTGCCGCTTTTCCACCGCCTGTCCGGGCGATGCCCGACCAGCCCGAATCCGGGCGCCCGTTACCAGCGACGGGCCAAAACAGGTTATCGCGCGTGACGTTATCAGGCCGCGGCGCAAAAGCCTAACGGAATCCTGCCTGACGAGCAGCCTGTGCGAGGCGCTACGCAAAAAGCAGCCAGCCACAGCGTCACTTCAGGCTGTAGAGCAGTAGCGCTTCACCCGCCAGCGCCAGACAGGGGCCAAAAGGCAACGGCAGATGCAATGGACGGCGCATAAACAGGCGCGCCAGCGTGACTGCGATTAAGCCGGTACTGGAGGCGATCAGCAGCAACAGAGGAAGCGGCCGCCAGCCCAGCCAGGCGCCGAGCGCCGCCAGCAGTTTAACATCGCCGCCGCCCAGCGCCTCCTGATGGTGCAATACGCGCCAGAGCCAGGCCAGCAGCCGGAACAGCAGATATCCGCCAGCCGCACCGAAGATAGCCTCTGTCGGGCCGACCTGCGGCAGAATGCCCGATGCCTGAAACAGCAGCCCGAGCCAGAGCAGCGGCAGAGTCAGCGCATCCGGCAGCAGTTGATAACGCAGGTCGATCAGCGACAACGCCAGCATAAAACCGCTCATAACCAGCGCCGCCAGCAGCGCGCCGTTCCACGGCAGCCACAGAACAAGCAGCAGGCTTATCGCCAGAGCGGCAAACTCGGTCGCAGGATAGCGCCAGGAGATCGGCAGGCGACAGTGACGACAGCGTCCGCGCAGCCGCAGCCAGCCAAGCAGAGGGAGGCAGTCGCCTACGCGGACGCGCGCTTTACAGCGCGGGCAGTGAGAGCGGGGCAGCAGTAGCGAAAAGCCCGGCTGGGGGCGCAGCACCATCAGCGGCAGGCGGTAAATCACGACGTTAAGAAAGCTGCCGACGCAGAGCGCCAGCACGCCCAGCAGCAGCCAGTAAAAGAGATTATCGCTCATCGGTAGTTATTCCTCTTCCTTGATGCGCCGCACTTGAGTCAGCTGCTCAAAGGGCACAGCCCGATCGCACTTTATCCTTGTCTTTCATCATTGTGTTGAACAGATCGCTGTTTTCAGGCGACTTTGCGAGAGGCTCCTCAGCCAGCAGTGCGCCATTACTGCTTTTTGCCGATGCTTCCTGCGCCGGTTCGCAATTTTTCTCTGGCGCTATTTTTACGTTTCGCCCTGTCCATTCGGTGAGTGAATGTTTACCATAATTCGTTACCTTCACTGCATGCTTATGGATATCAAATGCGTTTTAAGATCAGCTTATTTCCGCTTATTGCCCTACTTGCCGCCTGCAGCAGTAAACCTGAATCCGCGACGCAGGCCGCAACGCTGGCCGCGCCGAAAGGGGGCTTTCTGCTTGAACAGTCCCACGCCGTACAGCCTGTGCTGGGCGACTTTGCCGGGAATCCGGCCGCCGAACAGTTTATCGACCAGATGGTGAAGAAGCATGGCTTCGACCGCCAGCAGCTGCATGCCGTTATCGGCCAGGCCAAAAGGCTGGATTACGTGTTGCGTCTGATGGATCGCCAGGCGCCCGCCTATACGCCCCCAGCCGGGCCTAACGGCGCGTGGATCCGCTATCGCAAGCAGTTCATTACGCCGGACAACGTACAAAACGGCGTCGCCTTCTGGAACCAGTATCAGGATGCCTTAACGCGCGCTCAGCAGGTGTATGGCGTGCCGCCGGAGATTATCGTCGGCATTATCGGCGTAGAGACGCGCTGGGGGCGCGTAATGGGGAAAACGCGTATTCTGGATGCGCTCGCCACGCTCTCGTTTAACTATCCGCGCCGCGCCAGCTACTTCAGCAGCGAACTGGAAACCTTCCTGCTGATGGCACGCAACGAAGAGGACGATCCGCTCGATCTGAAAGGATCGTTCGCCGGCGCGATGGGCTACGGCCAGTTTATGCCTTCTTCTTATCAGCAGTATGCCGTGGATTTTAACGGCGACGGGCACGTCAATCTGTGGGATCCGGTAGACGCCATCGGCAGCGTCGCGCACTACTTTAAAGAGCATGGCTGGCGCAGCGGGGAGGGCGTAGCTGTTCCGGCCAGCGGTCAGGCGCCGCTGCTGGAGAACGGTTTCAAAACCAGCTATACGCCGCAAATGCTGGCGGCATCTGGCCTCTCTCCGCAGGGTTCTCTGGACGGTAATAACCAGGTCAGCCTGCTGCGCCTGGATATGGGCACCAGCTACCAGTACTGGTACGGCTTGCCTAACTTCTACGTTATTACCCGCTACAACCACAGCACCCACTATGCGATGGCGGTATGGCAACTGGGCGAGGCGGTCAGCAAAGCGCGCAGCGGCGCCATGTTCTGACAGTTGTCCTTAGCAACAGTAAGGGGATATGATGGCGCCCCTCAGCGTCATCATATCTGTTGTTTCAGGAGCCGTTATGCAATCACTTCCCGCGTGTCCCCTTTGTCAGGCTGATTACAGCTGGCAGGATGGCGACAATCTTAACTGTCCCGCCTGCGGTCATATCTGGTCGCTGAACGAAGGTGAAAGCAACGTGGACCGCCTGGTGGTGCGCGACGCCAACGGCAATCTGCTTGAGGATGGCGACACGGTGACCGTCGTTAAAGATCTCAAAGTGAAGGGCAGCTCCTCCACGCTGAAAATCGGCACGCGCGTTAAGGGGATCCGTCTGGTGGAAGGCGATCATAATATCGACTGCAAGATCGAAGGCTTCGGCCCGATGAAGCTAAAGTCGGAGTTTGTCAAACGCGGATAAAACAAGCGGGCGCGCTGCACCCGCATCCATCTCTTATTCAAACAGCCGGTCGAGCGCCTCGCACTGTTCAGCGCTAAGCGCGCTGCCATAATTGCGCGACTGGCTGGTCATAGAATCAAAACGGCGCGACACCGCGGTTTTGATAGTCGTGACAAAATCCTCTCCGATGGCGTAAATCGCCATCATCCTGCCGATACGCTGCTGAATGGTCGCCAGCGCCGCCAGATCCTGCTCGCGCCACGCCGCCATTGCCGCTGCGAACAACTCCGGCACGATATTGTTCAGGCCTGAAATTACGCCCGCCCCGCCAGCCAGCAGGTTTGGCACCAGATATTCGTCATAGCCCGAAAGAACGGCGAAATCGTCGCGTACCTTTTTGGTCTCCTCAATCAGCGCGCGGTTGTGCGACAGGGAGTCAACCGTATCTTTTATGCCGATAAAGCCAGGCAACTCTGCCGCCAGCTCGCTGACAAGCGCCGGGCTGAGATCGCAGCCGGTGCGCGCCGGAAAATTGTAGGCGAACCATTTACCGCCGATGCGCTTATCCAGCTCGCGGAAATAGCTCAGTAGCTGACGTGAGGTTTGCCCATAGTAATAGGGCGGCAGCACCATCACTGCGTCAAAATTGTTTTTCCATGCCGCCTCGGCCAGCTCCAGCATATCCGGTACGCAGGTGCTGGAGATATTGGCGACCATGCTGAGCGGCGAGAGCTGGCGCGCTTCACGAATAAGCAGCAAACGTTCCTGCTGCGTCAGGGAGGCAAATTCGCCAATGCTGCCCATCAGCAGTAAGGTATTAATGCCTGACGTGTTCAGTCGGGCGAAGTGGCAACCCAGCGCATCAATATCTGGCTGCCCTTGTTGCGTAAAAGGCGTAACGGAGGGGCACCATACGCCGGAAAATGCGGGTTGCGAGATCATAAACGCTCCTGAATGTGAAAAATGAAACGTTGTTTTAAATTAATGCGCAGCGTGACCGCTTGCCACCGCGGCGCGCAAAATTGGGCAACGCATCGCATTTTTCCGCTTCGGACACGCTTTTGAGCTAACGCAGAGGTCAAATATGCAGGACTGGAATCCTCAACTCTATCGGCAATTCGAATCTGAAAGAACGCGACCTGCGCAGGAACTGCTGGCGCGCATACCCGTTACCGATGTGCGCGTCGCCACGGATCTCGGATGCGGCCCGGGCAACAGCACTGAGCTGCTGGCGCGCGCCTGGCCTGACGCGCAGATTTACGGGCTGGACAGTTCAGAGGCGATGCTGGCGCAGGCGCGTGAAAGGCTGCCTGGCTGCACGTTTTTCAAAGAGGATATCCGGCGCTGGCGGGCGACAGAGCCGCAGCAGGTGATTTATGCCAATGCCTCGCTGCAGTGGCTTGACGAGCACGACAGGCTATTGCCGCATCTGGCGAGTCAGCTGGATAGCGGCGGCGCGCTGGCGATACAGATGCCGGATAACCTGCAGGAGCCTACGCATCGCCTGATGCGTGAAATCGCCGCGTGCGATCCCTGGCGTCAGCGTATCGGCGAGGTGGAGCGTAAAAAGTTGCTTAGCGGCGAGCGCTATTACGATCTTCTGGCACAGGCGGGCTGCGTGGTGGATCTCTGGCGCACCACCTACTACCACATCATGGCGGACGCGCAGGCGATCGTCGACTGGCTGAAAGCGACCGGGCTGCGGCCGTTTCTCAATGCGCTTGAGCCTGACGAGCAGCCGCGCTTTCTGGAACAGTATCGTCAGGCGCTGCAGCAGGCTTATATGCCACGCGCCGACGGTCGCATTTTGCTGGCTTTCCCACGTCTTTTTATCGTAGCGGTGAAAAAGGCGTCGTAACGCTGAGAGATGATGCGCAAAGGCGGCAGGCTTTATGCCGGATGGGTTGAAAATGCTCCGCTTCTGCACCATGTTCTCTTTACTGAGCAGAAAGGATGAGATGCTATGAATGACCTGGAATTACAGCGTCTGAGCGCGGCAGTCGGCGAGCGTCTCAAGGCGAAAAGCGCGACGGTTACCTGCGCTGAATCCTGTACGGGCGGCTGGATCGCTAAGGTGTTTACCGATATCAGCGGCAGCTCCGCCTGGTTTGAACGCGGTTTCGTTACTTACAGCAACGGCGCCAAGCAGGAGCTGGTGGGCGTCTCAGCGGCTTCGCTTGCGCAGTATGGCGCGGTGAGCGAGGCTGTAGTGCGCGAGATGGCGCAGGGCGCGCAGCATGCCGCGCAGGCGGACTATGCGGTGTCGGTCAGCGGCATTGCCGGGCCGGACGGCGGCAGCGCGGGAAAACCGGTCGGCACCGTGTGGTTCGGCTTCGCTGCGCCGGATGGTGTAGTGACCGCTAAACGCCAGCAATTTCAAGGGGATCGCGAGGCGGTGCGTCGTCAGTCCGTGGCGTTCGCGCTGCAGACATTACAGGACGATTTTTTGGCAAATTAAGCTTGATACTGTATGACTATACAGTATAATTAGCAGCAACAGAAAGCGAGCAGGCATTTGTAGCGTGCTTACCCCCGTATGAGTCAGGAGTAGAAATGGCAATTGACGAAAACAAACAGAAGGCTTTAGCTGCTGCGCTGGGCCAGATTGAAAAGCAATTCGGTAAAGGCTCCATCATGCGTCTGGGTGAAGACCGCTCAATGGACGTAGAAACTATTTCTACCGGTTCGCTTTCACTGGATATCGCGCTGGGCGCCGGCGGTTTGCCGATGGGCCGTATCGTCGAGATTTATGGACCGGAATCTTCCGGTAAAACCACCCTGACGCTGCAGGTTATTGCCGCAGCGCAGCGCAAAGGCAAAACCTGTGCCTTTATCGATGCTGAACACGCGCTGGATCCGGTTTACGCGAAAAAGCTCGGCGTTGACATCGACAATCTGCTCTGTTCACAGCCCGATACCGGCGAGCAGGCGCTGGAGATTTGTGACGCGCTGGCGCGTTCAGGCGCAGTAGACGTTATCATCGTCGACTCCGTAGCGGCGCTGACGCCGAAAGCGGAAATCGAAGGTGAAATCGGCGACTCTCATATGGGTCTTGCGGCGCGTATGATGAGCCAGGCGATGCGTAAGCTGGCGGGTAACCTGAAGCAGTCCAACACGCTGCTGATCTTTATCAACCAGATCCGTATGAAAATTGGCGTGATGTTTGGTAACCCGGAAACCACTACCGGTGGTAACGCGCTGAAGTTCTACGCTTCCGTTCGTCTTGATATCCGCCGTATCGGCGCGATTAAAGAGGGCGACGAAGTGGTTGGTAGCGAAACCCGCGTTAAAGTGGTGAAGAACAAAATCGCCGCGCCGTTTAAGCAGGCTGAGTTCCAGATCATGTACGGCGAAGGCATCAACACCTTCGGTGAGCTGGTAGACCTGGGCGTGAAGTACAAGCTGGTCGAAAAAGCCGGTGCATGGTACAGCTATAACGGCGACAAGATTGGTCAGGGTAAAGCGAACGCCACCAATTTCCTTAAGGAAAACCCGGCAATCGCTAACGAGCTGGATGTGAAACTGCGCGATATGCTGCTGAACAGCGCAGCAGCAGAAGCGGGTGCTGCTGAAGCGCCAGCAGACGCGCTGGAAGATGCAGCCAGCGAGACGAACGAAGACTTCTAACCCTGTGCGGGAGTGGGCAACCACTCCCGTTTTTCGTTTTAGCAACCCTCTCTTTCTTTCCTCTCCGTTCTGCCGCCATAATTCCCTTCTGATTGAGCAAGGTGAGTCCTATGTCTGAACAACCGCAACCCAGGGAAATCCCTTTTCCACGTCTGCTCGATCGCGCTATGCGCATTCTGGCGCAGCGCGATCACAGTGAAGCGGAGCTGCGCAGAAAACTACAGCAGTCAGTGCAGCGCGCGGCCTTTATCCAGCAGAGTGAACCGGAAATCATCACCGACGCGCAGCTGGATAAGGTAATCGGCTGGTGTCAGGAAAATGGCTGGCTCAATGAGGCACGCTTTACCGAACGTTTTATCCAGAGCCGCAGCCGTAAAGGATATGGCCCGCAGCGCATCCGCCTGGAGCTGGGACAGAAAGGCGTGGCGCGCCCTGAAATTGATATCGCCATGGAAGCCTGTGAAATTGACTGGAGCGCCTGCGCCGCGCAGCTGGCGGAGCGCAAATTTGGCCTCCCTTTGCCAACAGAGTGGAAGGCCAAAGCGAAAGTTCAGCGTTATTTGCAGTCAAAAGGCTTTTTCATGGAGGATATTCAGGCCGTTTTCAGAAATTTTGACGACTGAAAGCCGCGCGGGGTTTTACTTCCCTGTGAAGAAAATTTATCTTATTCCCACTTTTTTGTTCCACTGAACGGAAAGCTGCGCGGATGCGGCTTGTCTGACAGAACGGAACTTTCGTTAGCGTGATTCCAGGATATATATGAGCAAGAGCACTGCTGAGATCCGTCAAGCGTTTCTCGACTTTTTCCATAGCAAGGGACATCAGGTTGTAGCCAGCAGCTCCCTCGTACCGAATAACGACCCGACGCTGCTGTTCACCAACGCCGGTATGGTCCAGTTTAAGGATGTCTTCCTCGGCCAGGACAAGCGCGACTATTCGCGTGCGACCACGTCGCAGCGCTGCGTGCGCGCCGGTGGCAAGCACAACGATCTGGAAAACGTCGGCTATACCGCACGTCACCACACTTTCTTTGAAATGCTGGGCAACTTCAGCTTCGGCGACTATTTCAAGAAAGAGGCGATTGCTTATGCCTGGGAACTGCTGACGGGAGAAACCTGGTTCGCTCTGCCGAAAGAGCGTCTGTGGGTTACCGTCTATGAAACTGATGACGAAGCCTACGACATCTGGGCCAATGATATCGGCGTTCCGCGCGAGCGCATTATTCGTATTGGTGACAACAAAGGCAGCGCTTACGCCTCTGACAACTTCTGGCAGATGGGCGATACCGGCCCTTGTGGCCCCTGCAGCGAAATTTTCTACGATCATGGCGATCATATCTGGGGCGGCCCGCCGGGAAGCCCGGAAGAAGATGGCGATCGCTATATAGAGATCTGGAATATCGTCTTTATGCAGTTCAACCGTCAGCCGGACGGCACTATGCTGCCGCTGCCGAAGCCGTCGGTTGATACCGGCATGGGACTGGAGCGTATCTCCGCTGTGCTGCAGCACGTCAATTCCAACTATGAAATTGATCTGTTCGCAAAACTGATCAAAGCGGTAGCGGAAGTGACCGGCGCGACCGATCTCAGCAATAAATCGCTGCGCGTTATCGCCGACCATATCCGCTCTTGCGCCTTCCTGATCGCCGACGGCGTTATTCCGTCTAACGAAAACCGTGGTTACGTGCTGCGCCGCATCATTCGTCGCGCGGTTCGTCACGGCAATATGCTGGGTGCGAAAGAGGCATTCTTCTACAAGCTGGTTGCGCCACTGGTTGAGGTGATGGGCGCCGCGGGCGAAGATCTGAAGCGTCAGCAGAGCCAGGTAGAAAACGTACTCAAGACCGAAGAAGAGCAGTTCGCTAAAACACTGGAGCGTGGATTGACGCTGCTGGACGACGAGCTGGCGAAACTGCAGGGCGATACGCTGGATGGCGAGACCGTTTTCCGTCTTTACGATACCTTTGGCTTCCCGGTTGACCTGACGGCCGACGTCTGCCGTGAGCGTAACCTGAAAATTGACGAAGCGGGCTTTGAAAAAGCCATGGAACAGCAGCGCCAGCGCGCACGCGAGGCGAGCGGTTTCGGCGCTGACTACAGCAACGTCATCAGTATCGACGCGGCTTCAGCGTTTAAAGGCTATGACCAGCTTGACCTGACGGCTACCGTTAAGGCGATCTACGTTGACGGCGTCGCGGTAGAAGAGGTTGCTGCGGGACAGGAAGCGGTCGTGGTGCTGGACGAAACGCCATTTTACGGTGAATCTGGCGGCCAGGTAGGCGATACGGGCCTGCTGAAAGGGAAGAATGCTGAATTTAACGTTCAGGATACACAAAAATATGGTCAGGCTATTGGCCATATCGGTAAGCTGACGGCTGGTCATCTGCGTATCAGCGATCGCGTTGAGGCGCAGGTTGATGAAGCGCGCCGCGCGCGCATTCGTCTGAACCACTCCGCAACGCATCTGCTGCACGCTGCGCTGCGTCAGGTTCTTGGCGAACATGTGGCGCAGAAAGGCTCTCTGGTCAACGATAAATACCTGCGTTTCGACTTCTCACATTTCGAAGCGATGAAACCGCAGGAAATTCATCAGGTCGAAGAGATCGTCAACGCGCAGATTCGTCGCAATCTGCTGGTTGAAACCGACGTGATGGATATTGACGCGGCCAAAGGCAAGGGCGCGATGGCGCTGTTCGGCGAGAAATACGATCAGCGCGTGCGCGTGCTGACCATGGGTGATTTCTCTATCGAGCTGTGCGGCGGCACGCACGCAGCGCGTACTGGCGATATCGGCCTGTTCCGCATTCTGAGCGAGTCCGGTACTGCCGCAGGCGTACGTCGTATCGAAGCTGTAACCGGTGAGGGTGCACTGGCGCAGGTTTATGCGCAGAGCAGCCAGCTAAATGAGATCGCTCAGCTGGTGAAAGCCAACAGCAGCAATCTGAATGACAAAGTGCGCGGTCTGGTCGATCACGTACGTGCGCTGGAGAAAGAGCTGCAGCAGCTGCGCGATCAGCAGGCTGCGCTTGAAAGCGCTTCGCTGAGCAGCAAGGCGATCGACATCAAGGGCGCGAAGCTGCTGGTAAGCGAGCTGAGCAACGTTGAGCCGAAAATGTTGCGCACCATGGTTGACGATCTGAAGAACCAGCTGGGTTCGGCGGTGATTGTGCTGGCGACCGTAGCGGAAGGAAAAGTGTCGTTAATCGCGGGCGTGACTAAAGATTTGACTGACCGTGTAAAAGCGGGCGAGCTGGTGGGCGAGCTGGCGCAGCAGGTCGGCGGTAAAGGCGGCGGGCGTCCAGATATGGCGCAGGCTGGCGGTACCGATGCGCAGGCGCTGAAAGGCGCGCTGGCGGGCGTTGAAAGCTGGGTCAACAGTCGCCTGTAACAAACTAGAACAATGCATCGTGAAAAGCGCCAGGGACTGAAGTTCCGGCGCTTTTTAATACGATGTGCATCAGGTAATGACAAAGTCAGGTCGATGTAGTGTATTTCGGCTAAACTAACTATCAGCGGAATGTATTGGCGTAGCGACGTACATTGGTGTATTTGTCATAGTCAATGTTCAGCGTTAAATGATGGATAATGCCGGGAGCCCGAACAGAGCCCGACTCTTTTAATCTTTCAAGGAGCAAAGAATGCTTATTCTAACTCGTCGAGTTGGTGAAACCCTCATGATTGGCGATGAGGTGACTGTAACGGTGCTGGGAGTGAAAGGTAACCAGGTTCGTATCGGTGTGAACGCGCCAAAAGAGGTCTCAGTGCATCGCGAAGAGATTTATCAGCGCATTCAGGCCGAAAAAACTCAGCAAACGAGTTACTAACGGATTCAGCGCCTCGCAGTTTTTTGCGAGGCGCGACCGCTTTCCCACACGTCTTCTCTTTTTTCCCGCTTCGTTTCTTCTGATTATTTTCCCGCTTGCCTGCTTTTACTGTTGATAAATCACTCTTTTTGTCGGCAAATTGCCCCAATTGAGCGTCATTTGTGCAAACGATCAGGCGGTGGGAAAAATTGTTTGACTTATAAATGCGGGAAAGTAATATGTGCGCCACGCAGTGCCGATGAGCGGAAACAAAGTTCAGAAGCACGGTTCGCAAGAACGCGTAAGGTGAGGTGGCCGAGAGGCTGAAGGCGCTCCCCTGCTAAGGGAGTATGCGGTCAAAAGCTGCATCCGGGGTTCGAATCCCCGCCTCACCGCCATTTTCCGATGCATCCGTAGCTCAGCTGGATAGAGTACTCGGCTACGAACCGAGCGGTCGGAGGTTCGAATCCTCCCGGATGCACCATCTGGAAAATGCGAAAGTAAGTGAAAGAGTCGTTCCTTTCTCGGTGAGTTGTTAGCACCCTGCGTTGTACAAGAATTATTTATGCATCCGTAGCTCAGCTGG
>NZ_DJDN01000063.1:0-9501 GCF_002431095.1 Pantoea sp. UBA5923
GCGGCGGCGAACAACAGTGCTTTCAGGCCACCGGCGCGCAAAGCAAATACCGTCTGGGCAACGAATGCGAAACCTACGCCGAGCTGAAACTGGGCCAGGAAGTGTGGAAAGAGGGCGACAAGAGCTTCTACTTCGACACCAACGTCGCCTATTCGGTATCGCAACAGAATGACTGGGAAGCGACCTCACCCGCCTTCCGCGAGGCGAACGTCAAAGGCAAAAACCTGATCGACGCGCTGCCTGGTTCTACCATCTGGGCGGGTAAACGCTTCTATCAGCGCCACGACGTGCATATGATCGACTTCTACTACTGGGATATCTCTGGCCCCGGTGCCGGTCTGGAAGATGTGGATCTCGGTTTCGGCAAGCTCTCGTTCGCGGCGACGCGCTCCTCGGAGTCGGGCGGCTCCTACACCTTCTCCAGCGATCGCATCCGCGATTACGCCACCAGCACCGCCAATGACGTCTTCGACGTGCGCCTTGCCGGACTGGAAACCAACCCGAACGGCGTGCTGGAGCTGGGCGTCGATTATGGCCGCGCCAACGCGCGCGACGGCTACCGTATCGAAGACGGCGCGTCGAGAGATGGCTGGATGTTTACGGCGGAGCATACCCAGAGCATGCTCAAAGGCTACAACAAGTTCGTGTTGCAGTACGCCACCGATGCGCTGACGTCGCAGGGTAAAGGCGTGCCGCAGGGCACCAACATCAACAACAACGGCAGCATGTACCGCGTTCTCGATCACGGCGCGATTTCTCTCGCCGATCGCTGGGACCTGATGTATGTCGCGATGTACCAGAACGTCGATCTGGATAACAACCGCGGCACCGAGTGGTACACCGTCGGCGTGCGTCCTATGTACAAATGGACGCCGATCATGAGCACCCTGCTGGAAGTGGGCTACGACAACGTGAAGTCGCAGCAGGTCAGCGAACGCAACGGCCAGTACAAAATCACCCTGGCCCAGCAGTGGCAGGCGGGCGACAGCATCTGGTCGCGTCCGGCGCTGCGCCTGTTCGCCACCTATGCCAAATGGGATGAGAAGTGGGGCTACAGCAAAGACGCTTCGGGCGATTTGACGACGCTGGCCGCCGCGGACAGCACCGGTAACGGCCTGTTTACCAACAGCCGCGGCGACAACGATGAGTGGAGTTTCGGCGCGCAGATGGAAATCTGGTGGTAAGCCGCCTCGTCCTGTAAAGCAAGCAGAAGCCGTACGTTCCGCGTACGGCATTTTCTGGGCGGCAGCGGCCATTGCCAGGCCTGAGCGGCTGCCCGATAGCCTGTTGAGAACCTAAAATGAAAAAGAAAACGCTTACCGCGCTCTGTCTGAGCGCCG
Source organism: Pantoea sp. UBA5923 (assembly GCF_002431095.1). Lineage (NCBI taxonomy): Bacteria > Pseudomonadati > Pseudomonadota > Gammaproteobacteria > Enterobacterales > Erwiniaceae > Pantoea > Pantoea sp. UBA5923. The sequence goes on from NZ_DJDN01000063.1 coordinate 1,341, forward strand.
CGCTGCTGACGAGCCTCGCCTTGCCTGCGCATGCTGAGATCAATCTGGTGCCGCAGGATCTCTCTGCTGCGCCCACTATTCCGACAGCGAGCCTGCAGCGTCTGAACTGGCAGCCCGTTGATTCTTCACGTCCGCAGATCACCACGCTGGCCACCAGCGGTACCCAGCTTGAGGCCAGCGGCATCACCGGGCCGGTCGCCGCCTACAGCCTGCCCGCCAGCCAGGGCGAAATGACGGTAACGCTGAGCAGCGAAGTGTCGCACAATCAGGTATTCGCTCCTAACGTGCTGGTGCTTGACGAGAATCTGCGTCCCGCTGCCTGGTTCCCGAGCCGCTTTTTTACCTATCAGCAGCCGGGCGTAATGAGCGCTGACCGTCTGGAAGGGGTGATGAAGCTGACGCCCGCGCCGGGTCAGCAGAAAATTTATCTGCTGGTCTTCACCACCGCGCAGGATCTCAACCAGACCACCACGCTGGTCGATCCGGCGAAAGCCTACGCCAGAGGCACCGGCCATGCGGTGCCCGATATTCCCGATCCCGTCGCGCGTCACGGCGTAGACGGCAAGATTAAGCTGAAAGTCTCTACCAGCTCCGCCTCCTCGATTCTGGTCGGCCCGCTGTTTGGCTCCGCCGGCCCGGCGCCGGTCACGATCGGCAGCGCCCAGCCGGTTACGCAGGCGGCAGCCCGTACCGCGCCCGCGACACCGTCGGCGCCGCTGGTGAGCGACACCGAAAGTTACTTTAATCAGAGCATCCGTCAGGCGGTGGATCAGGGCAATATCGACAAGGCGCTCAGGCTGCTGGACGAGGCGGAACGACTGGGTTCGACGTCGGCGCGTAAAACCTTTATCAGCAGTGTTAAAGGCAAGGGGTGAAGCTGCCCCGACAGTGCTGAGTTGCCCCACCTGGTGCGCTACGGCGCACCTTTTTTTTTACGAGCGACTGAGGATAGATGAATCGTTATCAGGGAAGGGTTGTTAAAGAGGGGCTTTATAGTTGATTTTTATAGTGACACATTGCTTTTCTGAGCGATGGCGAGCTGAAATAATCATTCTCTTTACACCACTACACACTATTCTGTCTGGTTTAGCTGACACCAGGCGCCCGGTTTATACCGGGCTTTTTCGCTGGAATCCAATAGTCGATTTAGTGCTGAAGCTGGGCCAGGTCATCCGCAGAGAGGCCGGTCATTTTCATAACGGTATTGCTGTCGAGGCCGTTCTGCAACATAGTCCGGGCTACTTCGAGCTTACCTTTGAGCTTCCCTTCATTAATTCCTTCCTGCCGCCCAAGCTGGATACCCTTTTCGATACCTTTTTGTTCAAGCTGCTGCGCGATGGTCATGAGTGCGTCTCCGTGTTGCGGCACACGCTGTGCCAGCTCGCGAACAAAGGCTTCGTAGTCAGCTGACTCGCCTGCCTGTAGTAAATAGTGTATCAGCGCTATTACCTGGGGTGAAGAAAGAGTATCCGCCATCAGTAACGTGGCCAGACGATCGGTAAGGGTCGCAATGTCGCGCTGGTGAATGTGTTTCTACAACAGCGTCAGCGCGGCCATGCTGCGATGCGTCATGATCTCATCATCCGGGATGACCGTCACGTCCACCAGGGGAAACGCGTTGCCATAAAGGCTTTCCGCCAGCGCCGGGTCGTCGAATTCGTCAAGCCATCGTGTTGAATAAGGGTAGGGGCTGCGTTTGCCGGTATAGAACAGCACCGGTATCACCAACGGCAGCTTTTTATGGCCAGCCTCAAGGTGGCGCTGCATCGCGGCGACCGCATAGCGTATCAGGCGAAAAGCCATATGCCTGTCAGGCGTGGACTGGTGTTCAATCAGGACGTGGATATAGCCATCGCCGGCTGAGGTTTTGAGGCTGTAGAGCACGTCGCTGAAATACTGGCGCAGGTCGTCCTCAACAAAAGAGCCGGATTCCAGCTTCAGGGTACTGAGATCGCAGACAGCACGCAGTTCTGCCGGGAGATGCAGTTGCATAAAATCTCGCGCGACGTCCGGGTGGGTCAGGAACTGGCGAAAAGTGGCGTCATGGGGCGTAGGGTTGTTTTTCTTTTTCATCGGTTCAGTCTCGAAAGTCTGGGATGATGATATCACAGTGAAGGGACTATTGACTGGGCCCGAATATCGTTGGTGAACAGCGACCTTAGATAATGCATTAGCACTGCAGAAACTGTATTATGAGCCTGCCTCTTTATTTATAACCTGAAGGATCAGAACTAAGATGCATTACATTGCCCTCAATAAACTGAAGAAACTATCTGCGAATATCTTTCTTACTCTATTAGTCACAGCGGGATGTGCATATATCACTGGATGTACTCCTAGATACGCGGAGGCTTTTAATAAAGCGGTTACATTCAGGGATTATCAGATGTACAAGAGCGATATCACTTACTGGAATTTTAAGGATGGTGTCAAATCCAGTCCAAGCACGTATACACTGAAAATACAGGACCGCAACAAGTATATTTTTTATATAATGGACTATGGCTCTTACAGCTACCTGGGCGGCGTCAGGGTTGATCACTTTGATGAGGATATCAAGCCCTTCACGGAATTCCTGAAATGGGCAGTTAAGCCTGTTGATGAGAGAAACCGAACTGCACAGGCGCTAATGGACAGTGCGCTCTTTAAGCAATATGATCTCACTGTATATACAGAGAAGGATACTCAGGAACCGCTATTGATTATCCGCCGAGATCCGGGCTTTTACATTCCTACAAAAGTTTATGCAATGACAAAATATGAAGTTGCTAAATTGATTCTTCAGAGCGAGGACATCAAATTAAAAAATAAGAATGGTGTAAAAAATGAAACGGATTTTGACCGAATAGGTTTGTAACTCACCCTGACATTTTTCTAACAGGTGATGAACTCTTTTAGTAATTAGCGGTTTTTTATTAAACTAATAATTATACCGCTATTTTAAAGAGAGCTCTATAAAATCCCGCACAACGTACGGGTGGGTCAGGAGCTGGCGAAAAGTGGTGTCATGAGGCGTAGGGTTGCTCTTCTTTTCCATCGGCTCAGTCTCAAGAATCTGAGGCGATGAAAACATATCAAAAAGGAGTATTTACCAGGCTTAAAGCACCAGATCTTAGAGTATTAATTTCTTACCATCAGGCCTGCCAAAGGCAGGCATTGAAATGACTTTTTATCTTTCAGACTGCTTTTCGAGTTGCCTGCCAATAGAATAAAAGCGGCACCAGAATTACCATCGCGCTGAAAATATAAATAACAGTTACAGAGTCATAAACCGATATTACCCAGCCACTTGATACCGAAGCCAGAGGTATAGCCATATAAGATATTAATCTTGTAACTGATACTACTCTCCCGAGTATATAAGGCTCTGTGACTTTCTGTCTGTAGGTAAAATAGGTAACAACAATAATCGATTGAACTAAAGAGGATAGTGCCCAGGTAATGGCGTGCATCAGAGCACTATTTGCGGCCAGTAACAGTATACTGCATAAGCCAATCATCATTGAGCAATAGATAATGATAGAAACATCGGCAAACCGTCCAATTATAGCTGCACCGATGCGCGCACCTAAAATAGAGCCAACCCCAATAATCACAAACATTAAAGCAATTTGTTCTGAGCTCAAATGAAACTGGGCACTATAAATCCAAATCAGGTTGGGGAATACAACCCTGATACCCATATTAATAAAGAAAAAAAGGCAGGATAAATTGAATAATGCTTTTTGGTCTAAGACATATTCAAAACCTTTCCGTAAAGAACCCCAGATGTGTTGCAAAGACAATATCGCCTGTGACTTACGACCATGATAAGTTATAGTTAAAATTATTATAAAAGATAAGAAATAACAAAAGGTAACAAGGATCAATGCGGATTGCCTGGAAAATCTATAGAATAATGCTTCTAAAACAACCGGAGCAAGTATGCTGACAGTGCTGTCAATAACGCCAACACTTGCGTTAATATTCTTGATTTTATTTTGCTCATACAGGTCAGGTATTAACGACTGAAAAACAGGATGATGCATTGCTGACAAGGACGATACAATAAAACCGAGCCCTATAACAAGGTAAGCTGAAGGGTTAAAATCGATAATAAAAAACAGTAACAATGATGTAATGCAGCAAAATAACTCCCCTGCCATAATGATATTTTTCCTGTTATAAATATCACAAATGACCCCTGCGAAAGGGGTTATTATTATATAAGGAAGAACATTCAGCGCATAGGAAAGAGAGACAAGAAAAGCTGAACCACTAATGTCAAGAACAATCAATGGTATAAGAAATGATATCAGCCAGAAGCCAAAAGAAGTGTTGGCATAAGATAAAATAAGTTTATTCATTTTCGGCCTTCGATAATTTCGCAGCAATTACACTCTGGATTTAACCTCCACTTTTCAGTTGTAGTGATAGTCAAATCATCAAAAGAGAAGGTTTTAAGATTGTTTGTCAGCGAGGGCGGCTGTAGATCAGTTAACAGTTTAATTGCTTCACAGATCATAGCGCCCGTTGTCACAGACACGAGAGCTGAAAGAGCCGGGGCTGGCTCCGTATAATCATTTTGGGCACTGCTATCCTCATCGATTATTTTCCTGTTTTGTTCGGACAAAAATGATTTCCAGCATTACCTATAGTTAAATGAAATAAACTTGTTTTGCATTAAGATCCAATGCGAAAATACAATTAGAACGTTTCAGGATATGTTGCAAGTTCTAACCATTCAGTCAAGGATGAACTATGTTTAATAAAAACCTTTTAAATCAGTTAGCTATAGCCTTGGGGAATCAGCGCAGACTTGAAATGTTAGTTCTGATGATGGAGGGACGATATTTCACGGCAAAAGAGTTGGCATACGGAACTGGCCTTCTGCCTTCAGCCGCAACGGCTCATCTTAAAGCACTTGTTGACAGCGGCCTTGTTAAAACCTTTAAGCAAGGTAAATTTAAGTATTTTACGCTCAGCTCCTCTGAAGTAGCCTCTGTTGTAGAGTCGGTTATGTATCTTGCCAGTAGTAAAGGGATACGCCGTAAATTACCCGAGAATGAAATATGTCATGCTCGTTTTTGTTTTAATCATCTGGCTGGACATCTTGGCGTTTTAATTTATCAAAAGTTGCTCGAATTACATTACATTCAGACTGAAGATCATTCTAAGACTATTCATTTGACCAGTAACGGGGCTGACTGGCTTCACTATCATAATTTGCTTCCAGCTGGCCCGGAGTCAATCCCTGAAAAAGCTGCAATCCAGTGCATGGACTGGACTGAACGCGTCCCGCATCTTGGCGGTTTTCTGGGAAATATTCTTGCAGATCGATTCGTTAAATCAGAATGGATTATAAAGAAAAAAAACAGCCGCGCCGTTTTTGTTACTAAGGATGGGAAAACGAACCTTAATCGTATATTTGGAACGAGCGGTTTATTTTAAGAAGAGATTATGTGATTGATATTTATTGAAATTATCAATGAACAGCAGGCTATGCAGCGTAGCATTTTTGCTTTGCCGTTTAGTGTATTTGTCGCCTTAATGTATAGAATTTGTTAGAAAAACCCCTGTTTATCCTGATGCTGGAATAGCGAAAGGATCGCTTCTGGCTGTTGGCCGGGCCGCATTAGCCTGGCACCCGACTGCGCCATAAATATTGCTGCCGCGAGAAAGTCAGCCCGCACGCGGCGGACTAACGTTTAATCGCTACTTAACCTTTTTTCTGCCTCTGTTAACCTGCGCCAGCAGCGTATCGACCGCAGGGTCGCTGAACATCTCCTCCAGCGTTGCGCTGAGCTTGCGTCGCCAGTTGGGATAGGCATCAATGGTACCCGGCACGTTCACCGGCGTCGCCATATCCAGCCACTCTTCCGGCTGTAAACCAAGCAGCGCACTCTGCGTCTCCGCCAGATAATCCAGTATCGCCCGGCTGAGCCTTCTGGTCATACGCGCCCCGCCGCGCTGAAACCGCTGATGCGACGGCAGCGCGCCGCTGCGCAGCAGGGTCTGCAACAGCGCTTTTCTCGCCGCCTGTCGGTCGCGGTAAAGCCCGGCCAGAATAGTTTTATCGGGATAGAGGCCAAGCTCGCTTCCCAGACGGAGATCGTCGCTCCGCCACCAGCCGCGCAGGGTCGGCATATCGTGGGTAGTGGCGACCGCCATTGCCTGACGCGGCCACTGCGCTGGCGGGCGAAAAGCCTGCTTCGACGTCTGCTCGAAATAGAGCACCTTGTAGGAGTAAACGCCGGCGTCTCGCAGCTTATCGACAATCGCCGCGGGCACAGTGCCTAAATCTTCGCCTATCACCATACAGCGGTGGCGCTGACTCTCCAGCGCCAGGATCGCCAGCAGCGCGTCCACCGGATAGTGAACATAGGCACCTTCAGCCGCGCTTTCGCCCTGCGGGATCCACCAGAGACGCAGCAGCGCCATCACATGGTCGATACGCAACGCGCCGCAGTCCTGCATACTGGCGCGCAGTAGGGTGATCCATGGCTCGAAGGCGCGCGCCGCCATCACCTGCGGATCCATCGGTGGCAGTCCCCAGTTTTGTCCCAGCGGGCCAAGAATATCGGGCGGCGCGCCGACGCTCGCCTCAAGGCAGTAAAGCTCCCGCTCACGCCAGGTCTCAGCGCCGTCGCGCGCCACGCCTACCGCCAGATCGCGATAGAGCCCAATCGGCATCTGGTGCTGCTGACAAATCTGCCAGCAGGCTGAGAACTGCTGCGCCGCCAGCCACTGTAGCCAGAGCCAGAAGCGCACCTCGTCACTCTGTTCGATGCGAAACGCCAGCACAGCGGCGCTGTCAGGATGCTGAAAAGCTTCCGGCCAGCTTTGCCAGCCGTGGCAGTCGCTATCCTGCGCGCGCCGCTCGGCGTGCAGCGCATCGAACAGTCCCTGGCTGAGCAGGCTGTCGCCACCCGCCTCGACGAAGGCGTCAAACGCCGCCGTCTCCGCATCCTCCGGGTCGCGACGCCGAAACTGCTGCCAGGCCAGCCGCAACCCTTCCAGCTTCAGGCGCGTCACGGCGCGGTAATCGACATATTCAGCGCTGCGCGCCGCCTGCAGCGCCTGCTGCGTCGCCTCCAGCCGCCACCATATCTGCGCCGCGTCGCTCTGCTGAAAATCAGCCACCTGGTTGACGTCAATGTAGAGAATATTGAGCCAGCGGCGGGAAGAGGGGCTGTAAGGACTGGCGCTCTCCGGCTCGGCAGGGAAAAGGGCGTGCAGCGGGTTCAGCCCAACGAAGGCGCCGCCGCGTTTCGCCGTCTCGCCGATCATCTGCCGCAGATCGCCGAAGTCGCCGATGCCCCAGTTATTCGCCGAACGCAGCGTATAAAGCTGAATGCAGCTGCCCCACAGCGATTCGCCCGCCAGCAGCGCGGCCGGCTCATAGCAGCGCGGCGGCGCGACGATAATGCAGCAGCGGTAGCGTTGCGCCTCATGCTCCAGCGTCAGCTGGTGGTAGCCATCCGGCAAAAGCGGCAGCGAAAGCGTCTCGCCGGCCGCGCAGCGGCCAGACCAGCGTTCGCCCGCTTCGCTGGTCAACTGCCAGTCGGCCGCAGCGAAAAGAACCGGCGTGAGCGCCAGCGGCTCCCCCTGGCGAAAGATAACCGCAGGCGGCAGCGGCGACGCGCTGCCTCTCAGCGGCTGCATCAGCCCCAGCAGCCGCTCGCGGGTAAAGGAGGATACCCGCTGCGGCCGCCCGTGGGCGTCAATATAATCTGGCGCAATCAGGCCGTCCGCCGCGAGATCAAGGTGGTTTTTTGGTTTCATGGCGATCCTCAGCGCGCGGCCTGCCAGATGCGTTGCTGATAGTCGCGGATAGCGCGGTCGGCGCTGAACATGCCGCAGCGCGCGGTGTTCAGGATAGCGGCGCGCGTCCAGGCGTCCCGATCGGCCCACAGCGCTTCAACCTGCTGCTGGGCGTTAAGATAGTGACGGAAATCGGCCAGCACCAGATAGGGATCGCCGCCCTCCGGCCCCAGGCTGCGCGTCAGCGCGGCGAAAGCGGTCCGGTCGCCGTCGCTGAACGTGCCGTCCTCCAGCGCGGTCAGCGCCCGATCAAGCTGCGCATCCTTTTTACGCCATGTTGTCGGTGCGTAACCCGCCAGCTTCAGCGCGCTGACCTGCTCGACGGTATGACCAAAAATAAAGATATTCTCCTCGCCGA
>NZ_DJDN01000063.1:9590-10400 GCF_002431095.1 Pantoea sp. UBA5923
TAAAGATATTCTCCTCGCCGACCTGCTGGGCAATCTCCACATTTGCGCCGTCCAGCGTGCCAATCGTCAGCGCGCCGTTGAGCGCCAGCTTCATATTGCCGGTGCCGGAAGCCTCTTTGCCCGCCGTAGAGATCTGCTCGGAAAGGTCGGCGGCCGGGATAAGCCGCTCCGCCACCGAGACGTTGTAGTCAGGAATAAATACGATTTTAAGGCGATCGCCGACGCGCGGATCGGCGTTGACCACCGCGGCCACCTTATTGATGGCGTAGATGATGTTTTTCGCCAGTGCATAGCCCGGCGCAGCTTTGGCGCCGAACAGCATCACGCGCGGCGTCAGGTTCGCCTGCGGATCGCTGACCAGGGTTTGCCACAGGGCGATGATATGCAGCAGCATCAGATGCTGGCGCTTGTATTCGTGCAGGCGCTTAATCTGTACGTCGAACAGCGCGTCAGGCTGAACGCGGATACCGGTTTGTTCAGCGATCCAGCGCGTCAGCGCGGCCTTGTTCTCCTGTTTGATGGCGCGATACTCCGCGCGAAACGCCGCATCCTCCGCCAGCGGCGCCAGATCGCTGAGCGCATCCAGATCGTTAAGCCAGGGACGGCGTAGCGTTTTGCCGATCAGCGCGGCCAGCGCCGGGTTGCACTGCTGGATCCAGCGACGCGGCGTGATGCCGTTAGTAACGTTATGGAACTTCTCCGGCCACAGCGCGTGGTACTCCGGGAAAAGATCCTGCACCACCAGCTTCGAGTGCAGCGCCGCTACGCCATTGACCGCGAAGCCGCTGACCACGCAAAGGTTCGCCATGC